>NZ_JAQQDB010000119.1:0-746 GCF_046030135.1 Caballeronia jiangsuensis | reverse complement strand
GGCGTATTCAACCGGTCGATGCAACACCTCTGTTCCAATAAGGATCAGAGGAAAAAGGCGAATGAAACGACAGAGAAAGCCGTGGTTGAACAGCGAGGACAGGCAACAGATTTGGCGGCGATGGAGCGAAGGTGAGTCGCTAAGCGAGATCGCGCGTGGACTGCAACGCGACGTCAGCTCGATTCATCGGGTGGTCAGTCAACATGGCGGGATTGTTCCGCGAGCGCGCAGTCGCAGTACTCGCGTGCTGGCGCTGCGCGAGCGTGAAGAGATCTCTCGCGGTCTGAGCGCGGGGGAGTCGATACGGCAGATTGCGCAGCGCTTGCAAAGGGCTGCCTCGACGATCAGTCGCGAGGTGCAGCGCAATGGCGGGGTGCTCAAGTATCGGGCGCACGAGGCCGATGCAACCGCCTGGAAGCGTGCGCTGCGGCCCAAGCAATGCGCGTTGGCGGGAAATGCTCGTTTGCGGCGATTGGTCGCCAGCAAGCTGCGCTTAGAATGGTCGCCTGCGCAAATCGCCGGCTGGCTCAAGCGCGCCTTCCGAGTGAACGAGGACATGCACCTGTCGCACGAAACAATTTATCGAAGCTTGTTCATCCAAGCTCGCGGCGTGCTGAAAAAAGAGTTGGTGGCCCATCTGCGTAGCCATCAGACGATGCGGCGTTCGAAAAGCGCGTCATCGAGCGGGCAAGGCCGAGGCGGTATCGTCGGGGCAGTCTCGATCAGCGAGCGGCCCGCGCAGGCAG
>NZ_JAQQDB010000118.1:0-763 GCF_046030135.1 Caballeronia jiangsuensis | reverse complement strand
AAGGGCAATCGATTTGCCGCGTGGCGACTCGAAGGGTTCGGCCGCCCTGTAATGTTGCGGATAGGCACTGGCGACGGCGATCGGCCGCGTCTCAGCAGATGTCGACATATCGCGATGCAGGGCTAGCCAATAACCAGTCCGCGGCACGCGCTGGTCACCGGATATTGAGCGCGCATCTTTTGTCAGTGAAGGTACAGCATGACCTTCGGGAACCGCTTCACGACCGCTATGCAGGGACGTCCGCGCAGGCTTGGGCGGAGGCGTAACGGCCTTTGCCGCGTCGATCAATGTCTGCTTATCGCCGTTCCATTTTGGAAGCGGCGCGGGTGGCAGCGGCAGTACCTTGTCGAGGTTGGGGAGTTTCAAGCGGCCTTGCCAG
The DNA here is from genome assembly GCF_046030135.1 of Caballeronia jiangsuensis. Taxonomy (NCBI): domain Bacteria; kingdom Pseudomonadati; phylum Pseudomonadota; class Betaproteobacteria; order Burkholderiales; family Burkholderiaceae; genus Caballeronia; species Caballeronia jiangsuensis. Next base: position 384 of record NZ_JAQQDB010000118.1, on the reverse strand, counting down.
AATTCGAGTGCGTCGCCAAGTATCGCGTAACGGTTGGATCTTTCTTTGTCGTCGTGGCCGACTAAGTTGTTGCCATTACTTAGATCGAAACCTTCGAATTCGGTAGCAAGCGCTTTTGCGCAATTTGCACATCCTAACTTTGTACCTTCATGGAGGGTCTTCAATGCGAGAGCCTTTGCCGTTGTATTAGGCTGCTCCTGATAGAGAGACAGTTCGTAGGCTGCTTCTCCGTAGCCCTGTGCCATCGCACACTCAAGCATTTGCACAGCAACCGGACGGTTCCCCCAAAAATCTCCTTCAGGATCGTCGTACGTTCCACCCAGCTTATCCCCTAGGAATGTCAACGCTGCCGGGCTGCCCATGTCTGCCGCTTTCTGAAAGAAC
>NZ_JAQQDB010000117.1:0-766 GCF_046030135.1 Caballeronia jiangsuensis | reverse complement strand
GGAAGCGATCCGTTCGCCGCGTGGCAGCTCGAAGGGTTCGCCCGCCCTGTAATATTGCGGATAGGCACTGCCGACTGCAATCGGCCGCGCGTCGAGAGATGTCGACATATCGCGATGCAGCGCTAGCCAGTAACCGGTCCGGGGCACGCGCTGGTCGCCGGATATCGAGTGCGCATCTTTCTTCAGTAACGGTACAGCATAACCTTCAGGAACTGCTTCGCGACCGCTACGTAGAGACGTCTGCGCAGACTTGGGAGGAGGCGTAACGGCCTTTGCCGCGTCGATCAATGTCTGCTTATCGCCGTTCCATTTTGGAAGCGGCGCGGGTGGCAGCGGAAGTACCTTGTCGAGGTTGGGCAGTTTCAAGCGGCCTTGCCAGAATTCGAGCGCGTCGGCCAAAACGCGATAACGGTCATGTCGTTCTTTGTCGACATAGCCAATCAGATTGGTGCCATCTGTTAAGTCAAATCCGTCGAATTCACTTCCGAGAGACTTTGCGCAATTCGCACTTCCTAGCTTGGTTCCCTCTTGAAGCGTCCGCAATGCGAGCGCCTTCGCTTCAGGCGTGTTGGCATCCGCTTGATAAAAAGACAGCTCATAAGCTGCCTCTCCATACCCCTGTGCCATCGCACATTTCAGCATTTGCAGAGCGATCGGACGGTTCCCCCAAAAATCTCCTTCAGGATCGTCGTACGTTCCACCCAGCTTATCCCCTAGGAATGTCAACGCTGCCGGGCTGCCCATGTCTGCCGCTTTCTGGAAGAAT
>NZ_JAQQDB010000116.1:0-796 GCF_046030135.1 Caballeronia jiangsuensis | reverse complement strand
AATAACGAGTGCCCCCACAAGCAGACAAGGGCTTGGATCGCGCACGGTCTGACACATCGCACCACTCGCCTCACTGGTTCAGCACCAAATAGCTCCGGCCCGCTTCGCGGCCGATGGGTCAATCGGGTGCGCGCGCGCTTCTCTTCGGTTTCCCTCGCATACCCAACGGCAGCGCGTAGCGCTGTGCCGAAGCTCTTTCGTGCTGAACCAGCGCCCTAAAACGTCTAGCTTGTCAGACCGTGCGCGAGCCAAGCCCGATTGGGCCCTTGGGGGCGACACTTAGGCGAGGGCCACCGCGGGCTGGCAAGCATGGCCAACGTGCGTGTGACCGCGGGCGGTGAGAAGCTGCTTTCTTTGGTTACTTTCTTTGCAGCAGTGTATAGACCGGGGACATGGTTGACACTTTCGTCGGGGACATGGTTGACACTTTGATCATCGTGTATCGGGCTGGTTCGGGTCAAACGTCATGAGTCGGTGATGCGCGAAATAGAGGTCGTAGGCATCGGCAATCGTGCTGCTCGGTCGCGCCGCGATGTGCAGTCCGTGCAGTGCGCTGGATACGCGCAAACGGTGCTTTCCAAACGTCACCTTGCCGTTCCAGCCCACCAGCAGTACCTGATCATCCGGTCCGTATTCGAGCGGTGGCAGGCGGCTGGGCATCGTCCGCGCACTGGGTCGATAGCGCGAGATCGGCGTTGCCATGCCGATGCCCGCGTGCGGGCGCTCAAAGTTATAGCTCTGCCGCCAGCGGTCGAATTCAGCCTGCACCTGATCGGGCCCGGTGAAGCTGCGGTGA
>NZ_JAQQDB010000115.1:0-859 GCF_046030135.1 Caballeronia jiangsuensis | reverse complement strand
TAGGAATAGAGCACTGTTAACTTTTCTTGTGAGTTGGTAGCTTCCTGGATTGTTTGCTCATGCAGGAAGCGATGACTAAAGAACTTATAGACGACGAACTGTGGTCATTCATCGAACCGCTGTTGCCTGTTCGGCCTTCGCGCAATCGGCGCCACGCTGGGCGCAAACCGATTGCAGATCGAGCGGTGCTCAACGGCATCATCTTTGTCCTGCGCTCGGGCACGGCGTGGAATCTGCTACCGCAGGAACTCGGTTGGGGCTCGGGCAGCGTGTGCTGGCGTCGACTCGACGCATGGCAGAAGGCCGGTGTCTGGCAACGCATCCACGAAGCGTTACTCGCCGAATTGCGCCGACGCGGCCAACTCGATCTGGAGCGCGCCATCGTCGACAGCTCTTCTATTCGCGCCGTATCGGCGGGAAAAAAACTGGTCCGAACCCCACGGACAGGCGCAAGCTCGGCAGCAAGCATCACCTTATTGTCGAGGCGCAAGGCATTCCGCTCGCAGTCATCCTGAGCGGCGCGAACTGTCACGACATCAAGCAACTGAATGCGCTGGTCGCGGCCATTCCGCCGATTCGCGGCAAACGAGGCCGACCATTGCGCAAACCCCGCATCGTTCAAGGCGACCGAGGGTACAGTTCCAATAAGCACCGGCAGGCATTGCGCAAGCAAGGCATCGTGCCAGAACTCGCCCGTATCGGCGCACCGCACGGTAGCGGTCTGGGCAAAACGCGCTGGGTCGTCGAGCGCTCGATTGCCTGGTTGCATAACTTTCGACGCCTGAAGATTCGTTATGAACGATATGACTATATTCACGAAGCTTTCCTTTCGCTCGCGTGCGCGCTGATTTGCTGGAAC
>NZ_JAQQDB010000114.1:0-905 GCF_046030135.1 Caballeronia jiangsuensis | reverse complement strand
AGAACCCTTAACAAAATGAAGAAAAGGGGCTGTTAACCCTCGATGAATGCTGTTAACCTGTTCATTGTTTCGGCGATGAAAGGAACATGGCTAAACCTATACTCGACGACGAACTCTGGGCACTCATCGAACCGTTACTGCCCCCTCCAAAACTACGACGCCACCGTTACCCAGGGCGCAAACCGCTCGACAATCGTGCGGTGCTCACAGGCATCCTCTTCGTCTTGCAGACTGGCCTGCGCTGGGACCTTCTTCCTCGCGAGATGGGCTGCGGCAGTGGCATGAGTTGCTGGCGTCGCCTGCGTGACTGGCAGGAGGCAGGCGTCTGGGACGAGTTGCACGAGTTGCTCCTTGCGCGGCTTCGGGCCGCCGACCAAATCGACTGGTCTCGAGTCATCGTCGACTCCTCTTCAATCCGTGCTATGGGCGCGGGTCAAAAACGGGACCGAATCCCACAGACCGCGCGCGACCCGGTTCAAAGCACCACCTCATCACCGAAGCGCAGGGCATTCCGCTCGCGGTGATACTGACCGGCGCCAACCGCAACGACGTCACTCAACTTCAAGCACTGGTCGAGGCTATTCCGCCCATCAGCGGCAAGCCTGGCAGACCAATATCGAAGCCTCGGGTCGTTCAAGGCGACAGAGGCTACGACCACGACAAACATCGACGTCCGTTGCACGCAGCGGGCATTGCCACGGAAATTGCTCGGCGCGGCCAGCCTCATGGCAGCGGATTGGGTAAAACACGCTGGGTCGTGGAGCGGACCATTTCGTGGCTTCACAACTTCCGCCGACTGCGCATCCGCTTCGAACGGCTCGCGTTTATCCACGAAGCCTTCATGAAAATCGCTTGCTGCATCATATGCTGGCGACAACTGCGAACGTCATTTTGTTAACGCCTCT
>NZ_JAQQDB010000113.1:0-980 GCF_046030135.1 Caballeronia jiangsuensis | reverse complement strand
GCGATCTTGTGCGTCGACGAACCCGTGACGACTTTTCCGCCGTGATCGGTACTGTCACCGACGAGGATGATCAAAAGACTCATAACTTCCAGAAGAAAAACGCGGATTGAACTATGACCGTACGACGCTCAGACGGCTCATTGACTGATCTGCTCCCGAACCACACTAACGGGGTCCGTCGGAAACTTCGCTGGATTCTGCGCAGCCGTTCGCTGATAGGGGTCGCACGCATCGATCCGGCACTTCGCCTCGATCTCTGCAGGCCATTGCGGAATCTTGCTGGTCCTGATTGCGAACACGCGACCAATCGAAATAAGCCACACTACCGGCGCAGAGATGTACTGGATGAGCCTCGGCAGTCCGTTGAGGTTCAGATTCAGCGCAAACAATCCTTCGCGAAATGTTTCACGTCTGGTTGCAACGTCATGGCACCAATGGACATCGCCATAGACGGCCTTCGGGCCTTCTTCCATATAGCGACGGACGAATTCCCAGCAGTTTTTAAGCTGGCGAGGATCTTCACTGTCGCCGTGCAGGGCAAAGGTCCACTCCACCGTCTTTCGGTCTGCCTTGAGCGCGTGACCGCGAATGTCCCAGATCTGCGGCCCCGAGCCTGGCGTGTATGACCGCTTACACCGACTGATCGTAAAGAAGAGATCGTTCCACTTCGCCGAGCGAATCACACCGTCAAGGCAGAAGACGTACACCATGCGCTTGCGGTAGTTGAAACGGATGGGGTAATGCGTCCAGCGGAAGGATTCCTTTAATAACATCCATATCGATAGAGCCAAAAATACGGCAACAAAAATGAGCAGAATACTCACGGCGATAAAGTATCCATCAGTTAGATGAATGTTCTGGCTTTCAACAAACATTGGGTAACTTACCCCCACGACCGGAATCATTGCGACAAGCAGACCAATAAACGTCACGTAACCCCGATAGATAAACCAGCGATCGACCAGTTCCATGAAAGTGGA
>NZ_JAQQDB010000112.1:0-983 GCF_046030135.1 Caballeronia jiangsuensis | reverse complement strand
TACGCGGCGTCGCTGGAAGCATCGCTTACCGGCAGCAAGAAGACCGAAGACGACTACGCGTACTTTCGCAGCGAGCGCGAGTTCGCCAACTACACGATCGCGGAGTTGCCGCACTTCGGCCCGCTCGCGGGCACGACGCGCGCCGAGCGCGATTACGCGGTGACGATCGTGCGCAATTTCCTGTACTGCGCACTGATGATGGAAGTGTGGAGCGCGCTGCAGACATCGAGCGATGCGCAACTCGCGGCGATCGCGGCGAAGTCGGTCAAAGAGACGAGCTATCACCTGCATCACGCGCGCGACTGGCTGGTGCGGTTCGGCGATGGCACGGAGGAGTCGCATCGTCGTGCGCAGGCGGCGCTCGATTATCTGATGCCGTACACGCGCGAGTTCTTCGCCACCGATGCGATCGAACAAGCCGTCGCCGATGCAGGCATCGCGCCGCTCACGAGCGAGTTCGAAGCGGCATGGCGTGAGCAGGTCGCATCGGCACTGGAAGAAGCGACGCTCGAAGCGCCCGCCGAGGTGAAGCACATCACCACGGGCAAGCACGGCGAGCACTCGGAGCACATGGGTTATCTGCTGGCGGAGATGCAGAGTCTCGCGCGGCAACATCCGGGCGCGAGCTGGTAAATGAATACCGCCAACGCAAGCATCGAACGCGCGTGGGATGTGCTCGAAGCGGTGCCCGATCCGGAGATTCCGGTGGTCTCGATCCGCGAATTGGGCATTCTGCGCGATGTGCGTCACGGCGACGATGGCGTGCTCGAAGTGGTGATCACGCCGACGTACTCGGGCTGTCCTGCGATGTCGCAGATTGCGGAGGACATCGCACACGCGATCGATCGGGCTGAGCTCGGCGCGCATCGCATCGAGACGGTGCTGGCGCCCGCGTGGACGACCGACTGGATCACCGACGAAGCACGCGAGAAGCTGCGCCGCTACGGCATCGCACCGCCGACGGGCGCATGCAGCAGCACGGA
>NZ_JAQQDB010000111.1:0-986 GCF_046030135.1 Caballeronia jiangsuensis | reverse complement strand
CACGCGGCGTCGCTCGAAGCATCGCTTAACGGCAGCAAGAAGACCGAAGACGACTACGCGTACTTTCGCAGCGAGCGCGAATTCGCCAACTACACGATCGCGGAGTTGCCGCATTTCGGCCCGCTCGCGGGCACGACGCGCGCCGAGCGCGATTACGCGGTGACGATCGTGCGCAACTTCCTGTACTGCGCGCTGATGATGGAAGTGTGGAGCGCGCTGCAGACATCGAGCGATGCGCAACTCGCGGCGATCGCGGCGAAGTCGATCAAGGAGACGAGCTATCACCTGCATCACGCGCGCGACTGGCTGGTGCGGTTCGGTGACGGCACGGAGGAGTCGCATCGTCGTGCGCAGGCCGCGCTCGATTATCTGATGCCGTACACGCGCGAGTTCTTCGCCACCGATGCGATCGAACAAGCTGTCGCCGATGCGGGCATCGCGCCGCTCGCAAGCGAGTTCGAAGCGGCATGGCGTGAGCAGGTCGCATCGGCACTGGAAGAAGCCACGCTCGAAGCGCCCGCCGATGTGAAGCACATCACCACGGGCAAGCACGGCGAGCACTCGGAGCACATGGGCTATCTGCTGGCGGAGATGCAGAGTCTCGCGCGTCAACATCCAGGCGCGAGCTGGTAAATGGATACGACGATCGAACGCGCGTGGGATGTGCTCGAAGCGGTGCCCGATCCGGAGATTCCGGTGGTCTCGATCCGCGAGCTGGGCATTCTGCGCGATGTGCGTCACGGCGACGATGGCGTGCTCGAAGTGGTGATCACGCCGACGTACTCGGGGTGTCCTGCGATGTCGCAGATTGCCGAGGACATCGCGCAGGCGATCGATCAGGCCGAGCTTGGCGCGCATCGCATCGAGACGGTGCTGGCGCCCGCGTGGACGACCGACTGGATCACCGATGAAGCACGCGAGAAGCTGCGCCGCTACGGCATCGCACCGCCGACGGGCGCATGCAGCAGCACTCCGGCGCCGAGCAC
>NZ_JAQQDB010000110.1:0-1005 GCF_046030135.1 Caballeronia jiangsuensis | reverse complement strand
GGTACGTGATATCCCAGCTGTACAACTGGTTCGGTGCATCGGCGCAAACTGAACGGGGTTTGCTGCGTGCCTGTGCCGGCCGTTCGCTGCGCCGATGGGCGAGTTGCTTTTCGGCCTTCAGGACCCGGTAGAACGTCGATTCCGAGGCGATATAGCGTTGCTGGTCTGCCAGTCGAGGCACGATCTGGCTTGGCGGCAGATGACCGAATTCGGGCGAGTTCGCGATCGCCAGAAGCTCGGCGCGTTCGTCGGCAGAGAGCTTGTGACGCGGCTCATGGTGCCGTAACGAGCGCCCGTCCACCGCATCAGGTTCGCCGCGCTGCCAGCGCTGAACCGTTCGGGCACTGAGCCCCAGAATGTTGCACGCACGCGCCTGGCGAGCCCCGGCCAGGGTCGCCTCGCTGATCAGGCCGATCAATGCCTTGCGCTCCTCAGGGACCGTCATTCGGCCTCGCCCCCGAACAGCGCACGGTGCTTTTTTTGCAGCACCAACAGCGCCGCAGCTTCAGCCAGCGCTTTCTCTTTGCGTTTGAGTTCGCGCTGCAACTCGAGATTAGCCTGCTTCAGATCCCGCACTTCCTGGGCGCTCTCGCGCCGGATCCCGGTTCCACCGACGCTACAAAAATCCGCTCGCCACTGCGCGAGATGATGCGCGAACAGGCCGCGCTCGCGACACCAGCCGTTCAACGCTTCGTCGACCAGCCCGTGGCTCTCCTGCAAGGCCATCAGCCGTTCTTCCAGCGACCAGTCTTCCGGACGTCTTGCCTGTCCGGAGCTCGAGTTCCGGTTTGTGGCGGCGGCCCCTCTCATCCATTTCCTCAATGTCAGTACGTTCACGTTCAATTCGTCGGCCACTGCTCCAACTGTCCGGTCACCGCGCTGCAGGACCTTCGACAGTGCCTGCTCTTTGAACTCAACAGAATACGTTTGTTTCGCCTTCAACTTGTACCTCTGACTCTTCTTGATAAGAAAGTTCAGAGGCGACAACTACTATGACGCCGGGGG
>NZ_JAQQDB010000011.1:0-206742 GCF_046030135.1 Caballeronia jiangsuensis | reverse complement strand
ACTTTCTTTGCAGCAGCAAAGAAAGTGACTGCCGCCCCGCACAGGGGCAGTGCCAATAGACCACCACGAATACAAGTTTCCCGAAATTCCCCCGTTAACCCAACAAAGCCCCCCAAGTCGAAAGACAAAAGCAATCAGATGGAATAACCCCAAATCCCCCCTCTGTTCGACCCATCGCTTTACACGGCGATAGCCAACAATTCACCCTATCGAAAGAGGCACGCATTCATGGCTACCACGACCGCAAACCAGCAACCCATCGTTCCCGCAAAGAGCGGCAAGCTCAAAAAGATCCTGATCATCGCCGTCGGCGCGATCGTGCTCCTCGGCGCGGGAGCCGGCGGCGCTTACTTTTTCCTCGGCAAGAATCACGGCCCGGCCAAGCCCGCACCGGAACCGCCGCCCGTGTTCTTCCCGCTCGAATCGCTCACGGTGAACCTCCAGTCCGACGACGGCACCATGCACTATCTGCGCGCCGGCCTCACGCTCAAGCTCAAGGACGAAAAGGTCCAGTTGCTCGTCACCGAGCACATGCCCGAAGTCCGCAGCCGCGTGCTGCTCCTGCTCTCCGGCAAACGCCCCGACGATCTCGCGACCGTCGACGGCAAGAAACAGCTCGCGGGCGAGCTGCGCGCAGCGGTCGAAACCGCGGCGAGCTCGGCCGAGAAGCCAGTGCGGGTCGAAGAGGTGCTGTTCACCGAATTCGTCGTCCAGTAACGCCGCATCAGCGAGTAAAGAGTCATGGGCCACGAAGAGTTCATGTCGCAGGAGGAGGTCGATGCCCTCCTCAAGGGCGTCACCGGCGAAATCGATCAGGAAGCTGACGAGAAAAAGCCAGTCGGTGTACGTCCGTACAACATCGCGACGCAGGAACGCATCGTCCGGGGCCGGATGCCCGGCCTCGAAATCATTAACGACCGCTTCGCGCGCCTGATGCGCGTGGGCATCTTCAACTTCATGCGGCGCTCGGCGGAAATTTCCGTCGGCCCGGTGAAGGTGCAGAAGTACAGCGAATTCACGCGCAACCTGCCGATCCCGACCAACCTCAACCTGGTCCATGTGAAGCCCCTGCGCGGCACGTCGCTGTTCGTGTTCGACCCGAACCTCGTGTTCTTCGTGGTCGACAACCTGTTCGGCGGCGACGGGCGCTTTCACACGCGCGTCGAAGGCCGCGAGTTCACGCAGACCGAGCAGCGCATCATCAGCAAGCTGCTGAATCTGGTGTTCGAGCACTACGCGACGTCGTGGCGCAGCGTGAAGCCGCTGCAGTTCGAATACATGCGCTCGGAGATGCACACGCAGTTCGCCAACGTGGCGACGCCGAACGAGATCGTCATCGTGACGCAGTTCACGATCGAATTCGGCTCGACAGGCGGCACGCTGCACATCTGCATGCCGTACTCGATGATCGAGCCGATCCGCGACGTGCTCTCCTCGCCGATTCAGGGCGAAGCGCTCGAAGTGGACCGCCGCTGGGTGCGCGTGCTGTCGCAGCAGGTGCAGTCGGCAGAAGTGGAGTTGACGGTGGATCTCGCCGAGATTCGCTCGTCGTTCGAACAGATTCTCAACATGCGCGCGGGCGACGTGCTGCCGATCGATATTCCGGAGCAGGTCGTCGCGAAAGTGGATGGCGTGCCGGTCATGGAATGCGGCTACGGAATGTTCAATGGTCAATACGCGCTGCGCGTGCAAAAGATGATCAGCGCAAGCGACACGATGAAGGAAGGTGGATATGAGTGATCTGATGCAGAACGATGCGCCCGGCGCGCAGGAAAAAGGCGACGAGCTCCTGTTGGACGACTGGGCGAGCGCGCTCGCCGAGCAGAACGGCAACGATGCGCCGGTGGCAGCGAGCGCGGGCGTGTTTCAGCCGCTGTCGAAGGCGGCGGCGCCCTCGACGCGCAACGACATCGACATGATTCTCGACATCCCCGTGCAGATGACGGTGGAGCTCGGGCGCACGAAGATCGCGATCCGCAACCTGCTGCAACTCGCGCAAGGTTCGGTCGTGGAACTCGACGGCCTCGCCGGCGAGCCGATGGACGTGCTCGTGAACGGCTGCCTCATCGCGCAGGGCGAAGTGGTCGTGGTGAACGACAAGTTCGGCATCCGCCTGACCGACATCATCACGCCGTCCGAACGTATCCGGAAGCTGAATCGATGAAACGCCTGGCCGTCGCGCTGCTCTGCTCGGCGCCTCTCCTTTCCGTCGCCGCCGACATGAACGCGGTGAACCACGCCGCGCAGATCGCCTCGGGCGTCGGCGCGGGCACGGCGGTGCCGTCGCTCGGCTTCGGCGCGGTGTTGCAGACGCTCGTCGGGCTCGTCGTCGTCATCGGCTTCGTATTCGGCTGCGCGTGGCTTGCGCGCAAGTTCGGCGTTCACGGCGGCAAGCGGGGCGGTCTCGTGAAGGTGGTGGGCGGCGCATCGCTCGGCAACAAGGAACGCGTCGCGGTCGTCGAAGTGGGCGATACGTGGCTCGTGCTCGGCGCGGGTCCCGGCAATGTGCGTCTCCTGCACACGATGCCCGCCGGATCGGCCGAAGTGGAAGGCGTGGGCGTTACGGCGCCGTCGTCGGCCGGCAGCTTCGGCGCGAAGTTCCGCGACGCCCTCGCAGGCGAAGCCAACAAGCGGCTCCAGAAGTTCGTCAAGTAAGTTCGTTCGGTTTGACCGATGCATCGGGCGTGGTCCGCAAGGATCGAACGCCCGATGTTCGTTTACGGCGGGCGCTTCGCAATAGAACGAGTTGGCGCGGGTTTTCCCCTCTGTTCGCGCCATCGTTCGACAATCGCCTGGCCGACAATCCAGCCTATCGAAAGAGTTCGCAGGCGGGAGCAAGTAATGCAGGTCAGTCGCAATATCGTGCGTGGCGTGAAGATCGCGCTGCCGGTTTTCCTCGGCTTGATGCCGTATCTCGCGTTCGCGCAGAGCACGGCCGGTCTGCCGGCCTTCAACACGAGCCCCGGCCCGAACGGCGGCACCACGTATTCGCTCAGCGTGCAGACGATGCTGCTGCTGACGATGCTCTCGTTCCTCCCCGCGATGGTCCTGATGATGACGAGCTTCACGCGCATCATCATCGTGCTGTCGCTATTGCGCCAGGCGCTCGGCACGACGAGCACGCCGCCGAATCAGGTGCTTGTTGGTCTCGCGCTGTTTCTCTCGTTCTTCGTGATGTCGCCCGTGCTCGATCGCGCTTACACCGACGCGTACAAGCCCTTCTCCGATGGCCAGATCGCGATGGATCAGGCGATGACGCGCGGCGTCGCGCCCTTCAAGCAATTCATGCTGAAGCAGACGCGCGAAACGGATCTCGCACTCTTCGCACGCATCTCGAAGGCCGCGCCGATGAACGGACCGGAGGACGTGCCGCTGTCGCTGCTCGTGCCGTCGTTCATCACGAGCGAGCTGAAGACGGGCTTCCAGATCGGCTTCACGATCTTCATTCCGTTTCTCATCATCGACATGGTGGTGGCGAGCGTGCTGATGTCGATGGGCATGATGATGGTTTCGCCGACGACTATCGCGCTGCCGTTCAAGCTGATGTTGTTCGTGCTCGTCGATGGCTGGCAGTTGCTGATCGGCTCGCTGGCTCAAAGCTTCGTATCCTGAGGAGACGCGCATGACACCCGAATCCGTCATGACGATGGCGCATCAGGCGATGTACGTCGCCCTGTTGCTCGCCGCGCCGTTGTTGCTGGTCGCGCTCGTCGTCGGTCTGGTCGTGAGCCTGTTTCAGGCGGCGACGCAGATCAACGAATCGACGCTGTCGTTCATTCCGAAGCTGATCGCCGTGGCTGTCACGCTGGTGATCGCGGGTCCGTGGATGCTGTCGACATTGCTCGACTACATGCGTCACGTTTTCACGATCACGCCCGCGATCACGGGCTGAGCTTCGTTCGATGTTCTCCGTCACCTATGCGCAACTGAACGGCTGGCTCACGGCGTTTCTATGGCCGTTCGTGCGCATCCTCGCGCTGATCGCCACGGCGCCCGTGCTGAGCCACATGGCGATTCCGATGCGCGTGAAGATTGCGGTCGCCGCGTTCATTTCGCTGATCGTCGCGCCGACGCTTCCCGCCATGCCGCAGGCGACGGTGTTTTCCGCGGCGGGCGTGTGGATCATCGTCAATCAGTTTCTGATCGGCGCGGCCATCGGCATGGTGATGCAGATCGCGTTCGCCGCCGTCGATGCGGCCGGCGAGTTCATCGGCCAGCAGATGGGCCTTGGTTTCGCGATGCTTTACGATCCGCGCGCGGGCGGCAATGCGGTGGTCGTTTCGCGCTATCTGAACACGCTCGCGATGCTCGCGTTTCTCGTGTTCGATGGGCATTTGCAGTTGATCAGCGCGCTTATCGCTACGTTTCACAGCGTGCCGATCGAGGCGAACGTCGTTGCGGCGGCGTCGCATGCGCAAGGGTGGCGCGTTCTTGTGGGATATGGCGGCAGTGTCTTTTCGACGGGACTGCTGCTTGCGTTGCCGATCGTGGCGGCGCTGTTGATCGCCAATCTCGCGCTCGGGATTCTCAATCGGGCGGCGCCGCAGATCGGGATTTTTCAGGTTGGATTTCCGGTGACGATGCTCGTCGGGTTGCTCTTGTTGCAGCTTATGGTGCCTAATTTGATGCCGTTTTTTCAGCGGATTTTCGATGTGGGGATTGGGGAGGTGGGGCGGGTGGTGGGGGGGCTTTGAATGCTGCCACGTCTCGCCCGTGCCGAATCAGAGAAGTGTCTGTTGCAGAGGCGCGCGGTGTTCATGAACCTTGACGATTCGGTACTCGGTTTTTAGCGTGCCCGCTTCGATCGTCTGTATCTGGCGAACGTCCACAACCAGAACGTCGCCTTTTCCGAAGCGTTCGCCGTCATTCACTTTGGCCAGAAACTCTTCGTCATCAAGTGCCGCAAAGAACGGATACTGGCCGTCGTGAACGCGCCATTTGTTTCCATCCTTGAAAACGACGGATTCTACGAGCAAGACTTTCCTTGCAACGAAGTCCGATACGACTTCACCGCTGTCATTGTTGAATGTGGCAAACGACGCAAGCTCGTCGTCTTCGACGATGAGTTCCACTTGCTCGCCACGCACGATACCGAAGTTCGAAATGCCTTCGCGCTCGAGAGGCGACAAGGTCTTGCTCAAACTGGCGCGCACAACCGTACTGCGCCAAAGACGCACGACACTGGCCTCGACCTCGACAGATTCAGTTTCCGTGATCCATACGCGTGACACTTCACCGATCTGTTCGATGCGATGCGGCCGGCGTCCGCGCAGCTTGCGCTGAAGTCCGACGACGCCACCGCCCCCGATAAGCCCGAGGATGGTGAGAATCGTATAGGCGTTGGAGATCGCGGAAGCACTGGACCCGGCAAAAATATCCCGTATCTGTGTCAGCAGTTGCTGCACGAAGATGAGATCGAGTTCGAACGACCCCGCCTTGAAGCTGCCCTTGACTTCGACGCGAACATCGGCGGAATCGCCGTTCAGCTCCTTGTTCGCTGCCGTGAACAAATCGGCGATGGCCACGAGCGCCGGCGCGAGATCGCGCACATCCATTCGATGTTCCGCGAGTGCAGGGCCGTCATAGACGACGTTGAAGCGCTCATGGTTGCTCATGTCGTTGTGATGACCGGAATTCTGGAAGTTGCTGCCCCGCCCGAGAGCATGCCGAGCCGATGTTACCACGCAGCCTCCTTAGGTCGCGTTCCCCGAAGGGCAGTGACTGCGCGGCAGCCGGAGGCATCGACGATATGCAGATTCCCTGGTGCCGCACGGCAACATCATGTCTAACGGCGCACGACGGGACTACGCGAAATCTCCCATTTCGCAGGCGCCGTTCATAGCTGGCCGTTCGGCGCCCGAAGTAAAGCGCATCAACTTCCGATGTAATCAAACAACGACATCTTCTGAATCTGCGAAAAAGCCATCTGCGCGGCCTGCAACGAATTCTGCGTCAACTCATACTGGCTGATCGACGACACCAGATCGATGCTCGTCAGATTGGCGATATCGCTCGCCGTCTGCGTCTGGCTCGTCTGCATCGCGGTCTGCGTCGATTGCACTTGCTGCTCGCGTCCGCCCACCACCGTCTGCGCCGACAGCACGTTGTTGAACGTGTTGTTGATCTTCGTGCCCGCCGTCGTCAACGCATTCGTCAGCGCTGCCCCGGCGCTCGGCGATCCCGTCGTTTGCTTGAGCGCGTTCACGAGCGTGTCGAGCGTCGCGAAGATGTCGTTGTTTTCGCTCGCCGCCGGCTGCACGGTGAACGAGTCCTTGTCCGCGGGCGTGCCGTCGAGCGTCACCTTCTGGCCGCCGAGCGTGATGTCCGTCTTGCCCGTGTAGGCCACGTTCGTCGGCAGCGTGTTGTCCGCCGGATCCGACGTGATCGAATAGGTCGTCGATCCATCCGTCTGCGAAACCGAGAACGAGATCGTGTACTTGCTTGCGTTGCCCGGATTGCTCGTGTCGCTCACGCTCACCGCGCTGATCGTCGCCGTGCCCGTGTTCGTATCGGCCGCGCGCGACACCGGATCGCTTTCCATCGGCGATACGCTCTGGAAGATCGACTGGCCCGTGTCGCCGACGGGAATCGAACGCCCCTCGCTGATCTGCACGGTGCGCTGTCCCTGGTCGCCGGAATAGCTCGCGCCGGTGCCCGACGCATTGTTCGAGAACGGCGCCGTGCCGCCCTTGAGCCCCGAGAAGATGTAGTTGCCGTCGCTGTCCGTGGTGTTCGCAAGACCGAAGAGCTGATCGCGCAAACCCTGGATCGCCGTCGCGACCGCCGAGCGGTCCGAATCGGTGAGCGAACCGTCGCCCGCATGCACGATCTGCGTCTGGATGCTCTGGATCACGTTGCTCACGTTGCTCAACGTGGAGTCTTCCTGCTGCAGCGAAGACAGCGCGGTCGTCTGGTTCGTGCTGTATTGCGCGAGCGCGCCGCTCTTCAACGTGAGCTGCACCGCCTGCGCCGCGCCGAGCGGATCGTCGGACGCGGTGAGAATGCGCTTGCCCGATGAGATCTGCTGATACATCGACGCGAGCGTGCTCTGCTGGTCGCTCATCGAAGCGACGTTCATGTTGAAGTACTGGGAACTGGAAATCCGCATCGCGTTTAACCTCAGTTGAACATGCCGAGCAGCGACTGGAACAGCGTCGCGGCGGTCTGAATCACCTTGCTGTTCGCTTGATAGAGCTGCTGATACTGAATCAGGTTGGCCGCTTCTTCGTTCAGGTTCACGCCCTGCACCGATTGCTGCGCCGAAGTTGCTTGAGTCAGGAGCGCGGTCTGCGCCGTGCTCGTCGCCTTGAGCTGGTTGGTCGTGTTGCCGATCGTGTTGATGTAGCCCGCGTACGAGCTCGTCAGCGTCTCGGTGCCGCCGTTGAGCGACTTCGACGACACCAGGTTCGCCATCGCGAGCGCATTGCTGCCGTCGCTCGTGCCGCCCTTGTTCTGCGCGATCTTGAACGCGTCGCCGTCCTTCGGCGTGCCGCTGATGGTCGCGGAAACGCCGTTCGCCGAGACCGTCAGGCCCTTCGTCGCATCGTAGGGAATCGTCTGGCCGACGGCGTAACTGGTCCCGCCGACGGTCACCGCCACGTCCGACGTGAAGCCGTTCGCCGCCGCGCTGTACTTCAGGTTGATGTCCGACGACATCGCGTTGCTCGTCACCGTCGCCGACGAGATCGACGCCGTGCCCGTGTTCGTGCTTGCCGCCGACGTCACCGCGGGCGATGCCGCCGCGATCGCTGCGCCGTTGCTCGTCGTGAGCTTGAAGTTGTCGAGCGAAGCGCGTGTCGGCTGGATCGTGAACGAGTCGCCCTTCTGCACGCCGGTCAGCGAAGACACGTCGATGTTCAGGCCATTGATCGTCTTCTGCGTCTCCGTCGCCGGATCGATCGAGCCGAGTTGCTGGCCGGTCGCCGGGTCGGTCACCGTGTACTTGCTGCCGTCGTAGGTGACGGTGAAATCGTTGGCGGGCGGCTGCGTGCCATCGACGATCGTCGCCGTCGGCGTGCCGGTACCCTGGTTGCGCGCGTTGGCGATGATGTTCGGTTCGCCGGTCGCGAACAGCTTGCCGCCGGGCTGGCCGTTTAGATCGAGGCCGAGCGCGTTCTGACCGTTCAACTGGCTGGCGAAGCTCGTCGCGATGGCGCCGAGTTGCGCCTGCGCCGGATCGAGCGTCTGCGTGCGAAAGTCGATGAGCCCGCCGACCACGCCGCCCGTGAGCGCCGAGTTGTCGACGTATTGCGTGTTTGCGGCGGTTTGCGTGGTGCCGTCGCGGCTCTTGAACGCGACCGCGAGTTCGCTCGGATCGGAAGCCGACGGCACCGCTTGCAGCCCGTATTGCGTATTGCCGACGACGAGCGGCTGCCCGTTGCCGATGAACACGTTGTAGTTGCCGTCCTGCTGCACGACCTGCACGCCGATCATCGAGCTCAGGTTCGTGACGAGCTGATCGCGCTGATCGAGCAACTGGTTCGGCTGCTGTCCGCCTGCACTGGCGATGTTGATCTGCTTGTTGAGATCGGCGATCTGTTGCGAGTAGCTGTTGATCTGCGAGACGGCGCTCGTCAGTTGCGTGTTGACGCTCTGACGCAACTGGTCGTATTGCTGGCCGGCCGAGTTGATCTGATCCGCGAGCGTCTGCGCGCTGCTCATCAGCGACTGGCGCGCGGCGGTGCTGCTCGCGGAATTCGCCACCGACTGCAGGCCGGAAAAGTAATTCGTGATGCCTTGCGCGATGCCCTTGGTCGGATCGCCGACGAGGTTGTTCAGCTGCGAGATCAGCGAGTAATACGTGCTCGCCGCGCTGCTCGACGCCTGCGTGTTGTTCACTTGCGTCGTCAGGTACTGGCTGTACTGACGCGTGACGGTGACGGCCTGAACGCCGTTGCCGAGATAACCCGAGCCGGTGAACTGACCGGACGACTCCTGATACGAGACCTTCTCGAGCGTATAGCCCGGCGTCGCGGCGTTGCTGATGTTCTGTCCCGTGGTCGTCAGGCCCCACTGGGCCGCATTCAGACCGGAAAGACCAATGCTGAAGATGTTATTGGACATGCGTGAATCCTGGTGAGGCGGCGATTGAGCGTGCGCTGCCGCATGGCTGTTTTGTATATCGGCCGATTGCCGGGGAAGTTGAGCGTTTGCGCGCTTTGTGGACGGTTGTCGCGATGGGGCCATTATCGGAGGGGGGCTGCAATGGCTATTGCTGGAAGAGCGGGAGTTTTATGGCTTATTTCTTTGGTTTTGGTTTTTTTGCCGGATCCCGGTTTCGCGGTGGTCTATTAGCACTGCCCCTGTGCGGGGCGGCAGTCACTTTCTTTGCTGCTGCAAAGAAAGTAACCAAAGAAAGCAGCTCGCTGAAGCCCGCGGTCACACGCACGTTGGCCATGCTTGCCAGCCGCACGTGGCACTCGCCTAAGTGTGGCCCTCATAGGCCCCAACGGGCTTGGCTCGCGCACGGTCTGCCGAGCCATAACATTAAGCCCGCTGGTTCAGCACGAGATAGCATCGGCACAGCGCTACGCGCTGCCGTTGGGTATGCAAGGGAAACCAGTGGGATGCGAATGCAGTGAGATGGAAACGTAGCAAGTACGCGTGCGCACGCAAACCCGATTGACCCATCGGCCGCGTAGCGGGCCGGAGCCATTTGGTGCTGAACCAGTGACGCAAGCGATGCGATGCGGCAGACCGTGCGCGAGCCAAGCCCGAATGGACCTTTGGGGGCGACACTTAGGCGAGGGCCACCGCGGGCTGGCAAGCATGGCCAAACTGCGTGTGACCGCGGGCTTAAACAAGCTGCTTTCTTTGGTTACTTTCTTTGCAGCAGCAAAGAAAGTGACCCCCGCCCCGGGGAGGGGCAGTGCTAATAGACCGACACGAACACGGGATCCGGCGAGCCCGCGAAAAAAACTACTTCGCCAACGACCGCCGCTTCATCTCCAACTGAGTAATAAGCCGCTGCAGCGTATTCTCCGCCGACCCCGGCATCGAAACAAACTTGAACCCGATGGTATATCGACAATCACCCTTCGCCGTCGTCGATTCCCGATGCGAAACAAGCTTCATATCCAGCGTAACCTTCCCATTAGCGCTGAAATGCAGCTCGGCATCCTGAATCACGATGCCCATCTCGAGATTCGCAACGCGCTCATCCGTCGTGCGCAACGCAACGCCGCCCAGCGACAAATCATGCACCTCGAAGCGAAACCGCTCCCCTTCCGGCAGCGAGCCCGTGCAGATATAAGGATCGAGCACCGGCGCCTCGACGCGGAAATACTCGCGCCGCTGCATGTAATACAGCACCGGCGGAAACTCGACTTCAAACGCCGGGCGTCCGTCGAACACCGTCTCACGCGGCGTCGGCGTCGTGAATTCCACCCGCACGCCTTCCGGCGCCGCGTTGAAAACGAGCTTCTGCGAGGCGAGCACGCCGCGGTTCTGCTCCGCCACGCCGCCCCAGTCGAAAGTGAATCGATGCGCGGTCACATCGACGTCAAGCAAACGCGTGACGATTTGCCCGTCGCCATATTGCGCCGTCAGAAAGTCGCCGCGATTGGCGAGATTGCGCAGCGCCACGCCGATTTCCAGCGGATTGCGCCGGCCGAAATCCACGTTCGGCGCGATGTCGTCGTCGGCAACGTCATGCTTGAGATAGGTGTTCATGGTGCTAGCCGTGTTCATTGTGCTCGCGCCGCCCGATTCGTCGAACGTCGCGCGTCGATCCGAACCAGAATCGGTCCGGCACTTCGATTATTCAGGTTAGCGGCATACTTCTTCGAAAGTTTAGGGTTGGCCACCGAAAAATGTATGTGGTGCGCCGTCCCTACGAACGTAAAACGTTTGCTGCCGTAAAAGATCCGAACAATCGCGCTGTCCGCGCACCGGAATTCGCGCATGCGACGCCTTCTACAGCAAGAAGACGGCCGCAAACATCGGCTGATTGCGTCAGACGATCTGACGCATGATCGCGATGAGCTTCTTCGCGTACTGCGGGTCGGTCGCGTAGCCCGCCTTCTGCATGCCGTGCGCGAAGCCCGCGACATCGCGCGATGCCTGAATCACCGGCGCATAGCGCGGATTGTTCTTGATGACGCTCGCGTAATCGGTCAGCGCTTCCTCGTACGAATCGTAGGCGCGGAACTTCTCGACGACCTTTTGCGGCCTGCCGTTGACATATTCGGTCGTGACCGAATCGACAGTCTTGCCGGTCCAGTTGCTCGACGCCTTGATGCCAAAGATATTGTGGCTCGTCGAGCCGTTCGCGTTCTTGATCTCGCGCTTGCCCCAGCCCGATTCGAGCGCCGCCTGGCCGATGATGAAGCGCGCCGGAATGCCCGTCGCCGCGCTCGCGGCCTGCGCCGGCACCGCAAGGCGGTCGACGAACGCGTTGACCTTGTCCGAACCGTTGCCGCGCGCCGGCGCTTCGAGCGAATCCGCCGCCGTGTAGCCCTTGCCCGCGAGCGACCCGCTTGTCTTGTTGGCCTGCGCCGCCGCGTACGCCTTCGCCATCGCGTTCATCGCGGCGATGTTGCCCGCGTTCGCTTCGAGGTCGCCGCTGCCGCCCGACATGCCGCCGAGCGCCTGCATCGCGTTCATCGCGCCTGCGCCGCCCTTGCCGCTCGCGTCGGGCTGACCGCCCGCGTTGCGCATAAGCTGTTTCAACATCATGTCCGCGACGCCGATGCCCTTCGACGACATCTGCTGCGAGAGTTGCTGATCGAGCATCGACGTGAACGACTTCGTATCGTTCGATTCGAACGGGCTGTCCGAAGGCGTCGCGTCGCGCATGCTCTTGAGCATCATCTGCGTGAAGACCGCGTCGAATTGCTTCGCCGCTTCCTTGAGTCCCTGCTGCGGATTCGCGCCGGCCTGCGCGCGCAGCGCGTCGAAGCCCTGCGTGTCGAGCGCGAAACGGTTCGACAGGCTCGAAAAGCCGCTCGTCGTATCGGTCGATGCCAACGCGGTGCTGGCGATGCCGGACGTGTTCGAGTTCATGCGCTTTCGTTCCTTAGATGATTTCGAGGTCTGCGCGGAGCGCGCCCGCGGCCTTCATCGACTGAAGGATCGAGATGAGATCCGCCGGCGTCGCGCCGAGCGCGTTGAGCGCCTTCACGACATCCGCGAGATTCGCGCCCGCGTTCAGCATCTTGAGCGCGCCGCTGTCCTGCTTCAGTTGAATCGACGATTCCTTCGCCGCCACCGTCTGCCCGTTCGAGAACGCGCCCGGCTGGCTCACCGCCGTCTTCGTGTTGATGACCACCGAAAGGTTGCCGTGCGCGACCGCGCAGTTCTGCAGCGTGACCATCTGGTTCATCACGATCGAGCCGGTGCGCGCGTTCAGGATCACCTTCGCGGCGGCCTGCGCCGGACGCACGTCGATGTTCTGCAACTGCGCCATGAACGACACCTGCTCGCTCGCATCCTGCGGCGCGCGCAACTGAATCGTGCGGCCGTCGAGCGCGAGCGCCGTGCCCATGCCGAACTGATTGTTCACCGCCGCGACGATGCGCTGCGTCGTGTCGAAGTCCATCTCGCGCAGTTCCATCTGCATGACGCCGCCCTGCTGCTGCAACGCCGACGGCACCGCGCGCTCGACGATCGCGCCCGCCGAGATGCGTCCGACCGCGAGCTGGTTCACCTGCACCTTGCTGCCGTTCGCGCTCGCGCCTGCGCCGCCGACGACGAGGTTGCCCTGCGCCATCGCGTACACCTGGCCGTCCGCGCCCTTCAGCGGCGACATCAGCAGCGTGCCGCCGCGCAGGCTTTTCGCGTTGCCGAGCGAGGACACGGTCACGTCGATCGCTTCGCCGGGGCGCGCGAACGGCGGCAGCGTCGCGGTCACCATCACGGCGGCGACGTTCTTCAACTGCATGTTCTGCGTAGTCGCCGAGTTCACCGTGATGCCGAGATTGCCGAGCATGTTGGTAAGCGACTGCGTCGTGAACGGGGTCTGCATCGTCTGGTCGCCGGTGCCGTCGAGACCGACGACGAGACCGTAACCGATCAGCGGATTGTCACGCACGCCCTGGAACGAAACGAGGTCTTTCAGACGCTCGGCGTGTGCATGCGGCGCGGAGCCGATCGCGACGAGCGCGGCCGCGAGCGAGAACGAAACGAAACGGAGAAACGGATTCATGATCAGAACGGCGCGACGTTGAGGAAGAAGCGCTGGAGCCAGCCCATGTTCTGCGCTTCGTCGATGTAACCCTTCGCCGAGTATTCGATCTTCGCGTCGGCGACTTGCGTGGAGAACACGGTGTTGGTGCCCGAAATGGTCGTCGGATTGACGACGCCAGAGAAGCGCACGAATTCGTTGCCCTGGTTGATGAGCATCTGCTTCTCGCCGCTCACCATCAGGTTGCCGTTGGGCAGCACGTCCGTGACGGTAACCGTGAGCGTGCCGCTGAACGTATTGGCCGCGCTCGCGCCGCCCGTCGCGGCGAACTTGTTCGCGCCGGTGGCCGACAGGTTCGTGTTGTTGAAGAGGCCGCCGAAGAGGGCCGGCGTCGTCGGCACGGCGAACGAGCCGTTGCCGGCGCGGTTGGTGTTCGCCGCCGACGACTTCGTCGCGTTGACGTTTTCCGAGATCACGATGGTCAGGATGTCGCCCACGTTGCGCGGACGCTGATCTTCGAACAGCGGCCGTCCCGCGTAGCCCGCGTTGTAGATCGCGCCGGGCGAACGCGTGCCGACGGGCGGCTGCGGCGGACGCGCGGTCATCGGCTGCTGGACGATCGGCTCTTTCGGCACGAGGCCGCACGCGCCGAGCGCTGCAATGAGCGCGGCAGTCGTTGCACGCGAGAGGATTTGAGTAGGCGACATCGTGGTGACTCTGGTTAAGCGTTACTTCAAACCTGCATCTGCGAGAGCGTCTGCAGCATCTGGTCGGACGTGGTCACGGCCTTGCTGTTGATCTCATAGGCGCGCTGCGTCTGGATCATGTTGACGAGTTCCTGCACCACGTTCACGTTCGACGCTTCCACGTAACCCTGCTGGAGCGAGCCCGCGCCGTTCAGGCCCGGCTGCGACACGTTCGGCGCGCCCGAGCTGCCCGTCTCGGAGAACAGGTTTTCACCGCGCGCCTCGAGGCCGGCCGGGTTGATGAAGGTCGCGAGCTGGATCGCGCCGACCGTCGTGTTCGCCGTGCTGCTCGGCTGCGTGATGGACACCGTGCCGTCGGAACCGATGGTGATCGACGTCGCGTTCTGCGGAATCGTGATCGCCGGGTTCAGCTGATAGCCGCTCGACGTGACGAGCTGGCCTTGCGCGTTGGTCTGGAACGAACCGTCGCGGGTGTAGGCGGTCGTGCCGTCGGGCATCGTCACCTGGAAGAAGCCCTGGCCGTTGATCGCGACGTCCTTCGAATTGCCGGTCTGCTGGAGATTGCCCTGCGTGTAGAGGCGCTCGGTCGCGACCTGTTGCACGCCGGTGCCGAGCTGCACGCCCGATGCGAGTTCGGTTTGCTGCGTCGAGTTCGCACCCGGCTGGCGCGTGGTCTGATACAGCAGATCCTCGAACACCGCGCGCGAGCCCTTGAAGCCGTTCGTGCCCACGTTGGCGAGGTTGTTCGAGATCACGTCCATTTGCGCCTGTTGCGCATTCATGCCGGTCGCGGCGATGTAGAGAGAGCGATTCATGTTCTTTCGTATCCTGTTTAGCCTGCGCTCGCCGCTTAGGAGAAGTTGAGCAGCTTGTTGGCCGACTGTTCGTTCTGGTCCGCCGATTCCATCAGCTTGGTCTGCATCTGGAACTGCCGCGCGTTGGTGATCATCGAGACCATCGCGGAGACCGGATTCACGTTGCTACCTTCGAGCGCGCCGCCGGCGACGACCACGTTCGGGTCCGCATCGGCGGGGTCGCCGGTCGCGGTCCGGAAGAGGCCATCGTCGCCGCGCGTGAGCGTCGCCGGATCGGGATTCACGAGCTTCAGTTGATCCACGACCGCGATCGCCGTCGGCGGGTCGCCCGGAATCAGCGCGGAGATGGTGCCGTCGCGGCCGATCGTCACTTCCGCGCCCGGCGGAATCGACAGCGGACCGCCGCCGCCGAGCACCGGCTGATTGTTCGCCGTGACGAGCTGGCCGTTCTGATCGACGTGCAGATTGCCCGCGCGCGTGTACGCCTCGCTGCCGTCCGCCGCCTGCACGGACAGCCAGCCGGGGCCCTGAACCGCGACATCGAGCGGATTGCCGGTCTGCTGCACCGGCCCCGCCGAGTAGTCCGCGTTCGGCGTGGACGACAGCACGAAGGTGCGCGTCGTGCCATCGGCGGACTGGTTCTCGAACGACATCGGCACCTGGCGGAACGCGGCGAGCTGCGCCTTGAAACCCGTGGTCGACGCGTTCGCGAGGTTGTTCGCCACGACGGCTTGCTGTTCGAGCGCCTGGCTTGCGCCAGTCATCGCGGTGTAGATCAGACGGTCCATGAATCGCTTCCTTCTTCCCTGATGCGTTTATTGCGTGCGACCGATGCTTACAGATTGATCAGCGTCTGATCGACGGTCTGCTGTGTCTTGATCGTCTGCGCGTTCGCCTGATAGTTGCGCTGCGCGGTGATCAGATTCACGAGCTCGCTCGTCAGGTCCACGTTCGAGTTCTCCACCGCGCCGCCCTGCAGCGTGCCGTGGTTGGTCGAGCCCGGCACGGAAACCTGCGCCGCGCCAGAAGCCGCGGTCTGCGCGTACACGTTGCCGCCGAGGTTCTGCAAACCGTTCTGGTTGTTGAAGTTCGCGACGGCGATCTGGCCGAGCGCCTTGGTTTCGCCGTTCGAGTAGTTGCCCGTCAGCATGCCGTCGCTGCCGACCGTGAAGCCCGTCAGTTCGCCCGTGCTGTTGCCGTCCTGATGCAGGTTCGTGAGGCCGCTCTTCGCGCCGTACTGCGTCGTGCCGGAGAGATCGAGCGTGAGCGTCTGGGTCGCGCCGGCCGTCGCGCTCGCGCCGTCGGGGATCGTGAACGAGAACGTCTTGCCCGAGGTCAGGTTGCCCGACGAATCGAACGTGACGGGGCCGAGATCCGTCTTTTGCGAGACCGGATCGCCGTAGCCCGCGAATGCTTCCCACGAGTTCGTGCCGGACTTCGTGAAGTACACCGACACCTTCTGCGTGCCGCCGACCGAGTCGTAGGCATCGACGGACGTCGACGCGTTGTAGGTGTTGCCGTTGGTCGGATCGAAGTCGGCGGCTGCCTTGACGTCGTCCTGCGAGTTCAGGTTGAACGCGGCGGTGATCTTCTTGGTCGCGGTCGGCGCGATGTTCGCCGTCGGCACCGTGAGCGGCACCGTGCTCGCGCTGTTGACGACGCCGCTCGAATCCGCCGCGTAGCCCATCAGTTGCAGGCCCGACGAATTGACGATGTTGCCGTTGTTGTCGAGATGGAACACGCCGTTGCGCGAGTACACGACCGAGCCGTTGTTCGACAACTGATAGAAACCGTTGCCGTTGATCGCGACGTCGAGCGCTTGATTGGTCGTGGTGATCGTGCCTTGCGAAAACTGCTGCTGCACTTCGGACAGGCGCGTGCCGATGCCGATCTGGTTGCTGACGGCCGTGGCCATCGAGCTCGCGTACATGTCGGCGAATTGCGCCGAGCCTTGCTTGAAGCCGACCGTGTTCGCGTTCGCGATGTTGTTGCCGATCACGTCGAGATCGCTCGATGCAGCGCCCAGACCGCTCAGTGCTTGTTGGTAACTCATTTGATGTTTCTCCGTGACGAGACCACGCTCGTCCAAAATGAATGTGGAATCAGAGGATCGAAGCGACGCCCGTCAGCGCAACCGTCGAGCCGTTCGAGAGCTTGAGACCCGGCGCACCACCCGACATCTGCACGACGCTTTGCACCTGCGAAGCCGACAGCGTCGTCGCGGTCGCCTGCTGGCCGTTGATCGTGCCTTGCGCGGTGATCGTGTAGCTGCCGTCGGCGAGCGTGGCGCCCTTCGAATCGACCGGCGTCCAGCCCGTCACCGGCACGACGCCCGCGCCCTGCGCGCCGAGATCGAGCGTGTTGACGATCTGGCCCGACGAGTTCTTCACGACGATCTGCAGGTCGCTCACGTCGCTCGCCAGTTGCACGCCGAAGCTCGACGACGCGCCCTTCGACACGGTCACGCCGTTGCCCGCCGAGAGCACGCTCGAACCGATGAGCAGCGCGGCCTGCGTCTGCTGGCCGGCGGAAAGCTGCGTCGCGAGCGAGGACAGCGACGTGTTCAGCTGGCCAATGCCCGACACCGTGTTGATCTGCGCGAGCTGCGAGGTCATCTGCGAGCTGTCGGCGGGATTGGTCGGGTCCTGGTTCTTCAACTGCGTCACGAGCAGCGTGAGGAAAGTGTTCTGCAGATCCTGCGCCGACGTGCCCGACGTGGATGACGTCGACGAACTCGACGACGACGCGCCGTTCATGGTGTCGAGCAGCGTCTGCGAGACGGTCGTGCCGTTGCTGCCGATAGTGGTGCTGGAGGAGCTCACGTGGTGTTCCTTAAGTTTCTCGATCAGGTTCCGATGGTCAAAGTCTTGAGCATCAATTGCTTGGCGGTATTGAGCGTCTCGACGTTCGCCTGATAGGAACGCGACGCGGAAATCATGTTGACCATCTCCTGCACCGGATCGACGT
Source organism: Caballeronia jiangsuensis (assembly GCF_046030135.1). NCBI lineage: Bacteria > Pseudomonadati > Pseudomonadota > Betaproteobacteria > Burkholderiales > Burkholderiaceae > Caballeronia > Caballeronia jiangsuensis. Next base: position 189,130 of record NZ_JAQQDB010000011.1, on the reverse strand, counting down.
TGGGCAGCGTCACGTAGCCGTCCGCGTTCGCCGCCGGGTTGCTCGGGTCGTAGCTGGTCTTCATCGGGCTCGGATCGTCGATCACGCCGGTCACCTGCACGCCGCCGACCTGCTGGCCCGACGCGGTGCGCGCGCCGCCGAGCGGATCGACCGCGAACACGACCTGCTTCGCCTTGTACGGCTGGCCGTCCGGGCCGGTCGTGCTGTCCGCGTTCGCGAGGTTCGACGCGGTGACGTTCAGGCGCTGCGCCTGGGCGGACATCGCCGAGCCGGCGACGTTGAAGATGTTCATCAAAGAGGGCATGGGTATTCCTTAACTGTTCGATGTGATCGCCGAGAGCATCGACTTGATCTGCGACGACAGCACCGTCATGCCCGCCTCGAAGTGCAGCGCGTTGTCCGCGAACTGCACGCGCTCGGCGTCGAGGTCGACCGTGTTGCCATCGAGCGACGGCTGGTTCGGCACGCGGTAGGCGAGCTTGCCGTAGTCGTCGCTCGAACCGCCCGATGCCGAAAGCGTCGACGTGCCGCTCATGTGTCCTTTGGCCGTCGCGGCCAGGCCGCCGCTCACGCTCACGCTGACCGGCTGCGCCATCTTGAGCGTCGTGTTGTTCGTCGCGCCGCCGCCCTGCTTGAGCGCACCCGCGAGCGCGCTCGAGAAATCGACATCGCGCGCCTTGTAGCCGGGCGTGTCGGCGTTGGCGATATTCGACGACAGCAATTCCTGCCGATACGCGCGCACATCGAGCGCCTCACGGCCGAAAGCGAATTCCTTGTCGAGTCTGTCTAGCATTGCGGTTTCTCCTGTCGGCAGCGCCGAGGCCTTTTTGCATGACACGAATCTTAGGAGCGGCGCGCAAGAACTAATCCGACGAATAACCGGGAAACGGGGCCTCTATTCGACGCTTGCCCGCGCCCGCCGATATCTAGAATTCGTTTCGTTGGAAGTTGCCGCGTGTTTTCGCGGCTCGATCGGATCAGGTACGGAGAAAGTTGATGAGCAGGTCCGCGCAGCGTGCATCGAACCCCACGGCTCGCGTCGCAGCGACGTTCGCGCGCCGCACGCTGGGCGCATCCCTTTTCATGGGCGTCGCTCTGCTCGCGCATGCCCAGCAGAGCGACGGTCCGATCGTCATTCCGGGCAACGCCGAGACCAATCCGGCCGCGGCGGCCGATATGGCGAAGAGTCTGAATGCGCCCGTTTCGCGCGCATCGGCTCCCGTCGCGGCGATGCCCGCGTCTGACATCGCGCGTGCGAGCGGCTATCGCGCCGCGACGAAAGCCGCCGACGCCGCGATGCGCAACGCCGCGCTCGAACTCGACGCCCGCGCCGACGCCGCCGACGAATCGATGAACGATGCGAGCGGCATGATCGTGATTCCCGGACCGAGCGAAGCGAAGCCCGCGCGCGCGGCCGCTGCTCCGGCTCCCGCGCTCGTGAAGGCGCCCGCGCTTTCCGCATCGCGCGATGTGATGCCTGTCGTCGTGACGCGCGACGATGGCGTTGCTCGCGGCACGAATGCGAAACCCGTCGCGGCGAGTCCCGCGACGCCCGTCGCCGGCGCCGCTTCGCCGATGAGACGCGTGAGCTTCAATCCATCGGCAGCAGCAACGGCGCCCGTCGCCGCCGCGTTGCCGCAAGCGCCAGGCGCACCCGCGACGATGCAGGATGGCGAATCGATCCGCGTCGCCGCGCTCAATTTTCTGCAGCAGCAGGCGGCCGGCTTGCCGGGCAAGGTCGAGATCACCGTCACGCCCGTTTTCCCGCGCGGCCTTGCCGCCTGCTCCGCGCTCGATCCGTTCATGCCGACCGGCGCGCGCCTGTGGGGCCGCATGACCGTCGGCGTGCGCTGCGTCGGCGAGCGCCCGTGGACGCTCTACGTGCAGGCGCGCGTGTCGATCAACGCCACTTTCTATACGGCCGCGCGCGCCATCGCGCCGGGCGAAGTGCTGAGCAACGCCGATCTGGTCGCCCGCGACGGCGACATCACCGCGATGCCGCAGGCCATCGTCACCGATCCGGCGCAGGCCGTCGGCGCGGTCGCGCTGTCGCGCGTGCCCGCGGGCCTGCCGCTGCGCACCGACATGCTGCGCGCGGCAAGCTCGGTGGCGATCGGCCAGAACGTGCACGTGGTCGCCGGCGGCTCCGGCTTTTCGATTTCGGCCGAAGGCACCGCGATGAACAACGCGGCGCCCGGCCAGCAAGTACGTGTAAAAACTGCCGGCGGCCAGATCATCACCGGCATATTGAAGGACAGTCAGACCGTGGAAATCGCCCTCTGAAGAGAGCTATGTTCGGTTCCCCACGCTTGTTTCATTTTGTTTCAAATGCGCTGAATGCCCGTCCGACAAGGCTTTGAGGGCGATGAGCGCGCCGAACGGCAGTTGCGGTTCCATCGGCAGGGTAAAGTTTTCAAGCTCCCTCGCCGTTAAAGGACTCAACACGTTCGGGAATGGACATCGTGAAGATCGATACGACTAGCAACACCACACTGGCAGGCCTTCAAGACAACCTGCAACGCGCGTCGCAAAACGACGCGAAGGGCGCCGCAAGCACCGTGCAGCAATCGGGCACGAGCACGGCGAAGAATTCGACAGTGAGCCTGTCGTCGCTGTCGACGGACCTGCGCGCATCGAACAGCTCGGACATCGACACGGCGAAAGTCGAGTCGATCAAGGCCGCGATCCGCGACGGCAGCCTGAAGATGGACACGAGCAAGATCGCCGACGGCATTCTGAGCACCGCTCGCGATCTGCTGCAAACGAGAACCCCGCCGACCGGCGGCTGAACGCAGTGACCCGGCCGCGCCTTGCGAGAAACAGGCGCGCGGCGGCAAGCGGCGTTCATGGCACCGGCGGCTTTTGTGAAACCGCTATTCGAGCGATGCAATGAGAGACGCCCTGCTTGCCACTGTCACCGAAGAAGTCGCCGCTGTTCTGGCCTTCGAATCCCTCCTCGTCGATGAGGAAAAAGCGCTGATCGCGGCGCAACCGCTGCCGGCGCTGCCTGGAATCATTGAGCACAAGACCGCGCTCACCGAGCGCATCTCCGCGCTCGAAAAGGCGCGCGACGAGCAGTTGAACGCGCTCGGTTTCCCCGGCGGCTTCGTCGGCATGGAAGCCGCCGCCGCGGACGACGCCGCGATCGCCGCGCAATGGGCGCTCTTGACCGCCGCCGCGCGTCGCGCGAAACAAGGCAACAACAACAACGGCGTCCTGATCCGCACGCGCATGGAATACAACCGCAAGGCGCTGGCCGCTTTGCAGGTTGCGCCGTCGAAGAGCGGCTTCTACGGCCCGGATGGCCGCGTGCCCGGCGCCTGATCACCGTTTTCCGCATTCCGAACGGCGCGTGCTTCTTGCGAGGCACGCGCCGCTTTCGTTTCCCGCGCTTTCATCTACCGAATAACCCCCTTTTCCCCGGCTTTATCCGCCGATGGCCGCTCGACGCCTTCCGCAATAATCGCTTTCATCCAAAAGCGGCTTCGCGCCGCTCGCATGTGCAAACGATGGAAGCAACGGAGTAAGGCCCGGTGGCAGAAGAAAGCGATCTCGAAAAAACCGAATCAGCCACTCCCAAGCGCCTGGAAAAGGCGCGGGAGGAAGGCCAGGTTGCGCGTTCGCGGGAACTCGCGTCGTTCGCGTTGCTGGCGGCGGGATTTTTCGGCGTGTGGGGTTTGTCGGGGCCGATCAGTCAGCATCTGCAGTCGATTCTGCGCGGCGCATTCACCTTCGATCACGCGACCGTGCTCGACTCGCGCCAGATGATGATCGGCGCGGCGAACGCGGGCAAGGAAGGGTTGTTCGCGGTGCTGCCGGTTCTTCTGCTGACGGGTTTCGCCGCGCTCGCCGCGCCGATGGCGCTCGGCGGCTGGCTCATCACGACGAAGCCGCTCGCGCCGAACTTCGGCCGTCTGAATCCGATCAGCGGCCTCGGCAAGATCTTCTCGGTGCAAGGGCCGGTTCAGCTCGGCATGTCGATGCTGAAGACGATCGTCGTCGGCGGCATGGCGGGCTCGGCGATCTGGAGCCGCAAGGCCGAAGTGCTCGGCCTCCTGACTAAGCCGCTCGATCTCGCGCTCGCCGATGCGATGCACCTGATCTTCGTGTGCTGCGGCATGGCGATCGGCGGGCTCTTTCTCGTCGCGGCCGTCGACGTGCCGTATCAGCTCTACTCGCACGCGAAGAAGCTGCGCATGACCAAGGAAGAAGTGAAGCGCGAGCACAAGGAAAGCGAAGGCGATCCGCACATCAAGGGCAAGATTCGCGCACAGCAGCGCGCGGCCGCCCGCCGCCGCATGATGCAGGCGATTCCGACCGCCGACGTGATCGTCACGAACCCGACGCACTTCGCCGTCGCGCTGAAGTACGCCGATGGCCAGATGCGCGCACCGAAGGTCGTCGCGAAAGGCGTGAATCTGGTGGCGGGGCGCATCCGCGAATTGGGCCGCGAGCACAATGTGCCGCTGCTCGAAGCGCCGCCGCTGGCGCGCGCGCTGTATCACAACGTCGAGATCAATCGCGAGATTCCGGGCGCGCTCTACGGCGCGGTGGCGCAGGTGCTGGCGTGGGTCTACCAGCTCAAGCGTTACAAGGAAGATGGCGGCGTGAAGCCGGACGAGCCGTCCGATCTCGACGTGCCGAAGGAACTCGACAAAGGCGGCGTATCCGACGCCGACGCCGATCAGGAAGCCGCAGAGGCCCTGGCTGGCGACAACACTGACAATGGAGCCGCCGCATGAACGCGCGCGCTGGATTTTTCGCCAAACGGCCCGACGCGCTGGGCACGCAGAACTTGCGAGCCCTCGCCGGCCCGATCCTGATCTGCATGATCCTGGGCATGATGATTCTGCCCTTGCCGGCGTTCCTGCTCGACTTGCTGTTCACCTTCAACATCGCGCTGGCGGTGATGGTGCTGCTCGTCAGCATGTACACGCAAAAGCCGCTCGACTTCGCGGCGTTCCCGAGCGTGCTGCTGTTCTCGACGTTGCTGCGCCTGTCACTGAACGTCGCGTCGACGCGTATCGTGCTGCTCGAAGGCCACACCGGCCCGGATGCCGCGGGTCAGGTGATCGAATCGTTCGGGCACTTTCTCGTCGGCGGGAACTTCGCGGTCGGTATCGTCGTGTTCGTGATTCTGATGATCATCAACTTCATGGTGATCACGAAGGGCGCGGGGCGTATCGCGGAAGTGGGCGCGCGCTTCACCCTCGACGCGATGCCCGGCAAGCAGATGGCCATCGACGCCGACCTGAACGCGGGCCTCATCAACGAAGAAACCGCGAAGAAGCGCCGCCAGGGCGTAGCGCAGGAAGCCGAGTTCTACGGCTCGATGGATGGTGCGAGCAAGTTCGTGCGCGGCGATGCGATCGCCGGTCTTCTGATCATGGTGATCAACGTGGTGGGCGGGCTGATCGTCGGCATGCTTCAGCACGACATGGACTTCGCGCACGCGGCGACCAACTACACGCTGCTTACCATCGGCGACGGCCTGGTCGCGCAGATTCCGTCGCTCATCATCTCGACGGCGGCGGGCGTGATCGTCTCGCGCGTCGCGACCGAAGAGGACATCGGCACGCAGCTGACCGGCCAGTTGTTCCAGAATCCGCGCGTGCTGATGATCACGGGCGTGATCATCGGCATCATGGGTCTGATTCCGGGCATGCCGCACTTCGCGTTCATGCTGCTCGGCGGCGGTCTCATCTACGCCGCGCGCTCGATGAACAAGCGCGCCGAAGCGAAGAAGAAAGCGGGCGCCGTCACCGATGTCACGCCTCTTACGGCAAGCGCGGCGGCCGCGTCGGCGGAGAATGCGGAAGCGAGCTGGGAAGACGTATCGCTCATCGATCCGCTCGGGCTGGAAGTGGGCTACCGGCTGATTCCGCTCGTCGATCGCAACAGCGACGGCGAGTTGCTCAAGCGCATCAAGGGCATTCGCAAGAAGTTCGCGCAGGAGATCGGGTTTTTGCCGCCGGTCATTCATATTCGCGACAATCTCGAACTTCGGCCGAATGGCTATCGCATTGCGCTGAAGGGCGTCGAGGTGGGTGTCGGCGAAGCGTTCCCGGGTCAATGGCTCGCGATCAATCCGGGTCAGGTGTCGGCCGCGCTGCCGGGCGCGCAGACGCAGGACCCGGCGTTCGGCCTGCCGGCGGTGTGGATTGACACGAATCTGCGCGAGCAGGCTCAGGTCTACGGCTATACGGTCGTCGATGCGAGCACGGTCGTCGCGACGCATTTGAATCATCTCGTGGTGACGCATGCGGCCGAGTTGCTCGGGCGTCAGGAAGTGCAGGCGCTGCTGGAGCGCATCGGCAAGGACACGCCGTCGCTCACGGACGATTTGGTGCCGAAGGTGCTGTCGCTCACGACGCTGCAGAAGGTGTTGCAGAACCTGCTCGACGAAAGCGTGCCGATCCGCGATATGCGCACGATCCTCGACGCGTTGCAGGAGCACGCGCCGCGCATGTCCGATCCGTACGATCTCACGGCGGCGGTGCGTCTCGCGCTGGGCCGCGCGATCACGCAGCAGTGGTATCCGGGCGCCGACGATTTGCAGGTGATGGGCCTCGATCCGACGCTGGAACGTGTGTTGTCGCAGGCTTTGTCGACGGGGACGAATCCCGGGCTCGAACCGGGCCTCGCACAGACGCTGATGAACTCGACGCAGAACGCGATCATGCGTCAGCAGAATCTGGGCTTGCCGCCGGTGTTGCTCGTGCAGCATTCGCTGCGGGCGATGCTGGCGAGGTTCCTGCGCAGAAGTCTGCCGCAGTTGAAGGTGCTGTCTTATGCGGAAGTGCCGGATACCAGGAATGTGAAGGTGGTGAATTTGATTGGGGCGTGAAGCAACGCGTCAATGAAGCACTGAACCGATCAGACTCCGAAGGTTCCGCGCATCGAAGACGACGGTCTTCCATGTGTAATAGTTCGCACGCTCGAACTCGGTCTTGCCTACTGCCTGCTGATTTTCCGCAATGGCAAGCACATGTCCCGGCATGTGCATGGCGCGATACTGCATGTGTATGAGTTCACCCTGAAGCAACCGGTTAGCGCTGGTCGCGGCGATGATGATCGACGGCGTGGGTGTCTCGATCACGTGATCCGCAATCAAGCCGCCCGAAATCGGCAGTTCGACTTCGGAGCGGTGTCCGAGACCGAACTCGTCGGCTATCTCGGCGATGATACGAGTCAGCCGTTCCTTGAAATCGCTGCTTGACTGGCGTTCGGGCCGCGAGGTCGCGACGGCGTAAAGCTGCTGGGCTGCTTCGGCCACGCGAAACACGTACGGCACGAGAAACCGCTCGTCGGTGGTCGTCGCGCGAATCACCTCGTCTTCACACAGTCGCGCCGGACTGAGTCGCGCATGTTCTTTAGCCCAATGCTCGACGATGCCGGATTCGATGTCGCCGCCCGCCATGCTCGCGGAAAAGCAGGCTTCGCCGTTCTCGTCTATGACCCATCCGTCGTCGCGAGGGCGAATGCGAACGATGACGTGATCTCCCGTTCCGGGATACTGCAGAGGCGTGACGATGCGCTGCACGCCATTGCTGTCGTCGTGCACCTCGAACAGCGTGCAAATCGTTCGCTTGAGAATGTCCGTCAGCACAACAAGTCGCCTTGCCCGATTTGTTCGTTTGAAATCGATATGCCCGCCGTCTCGCAGAACAGGGCGATCAGCGCGGCACGATCTTCGGACATACGCGGATCGAAACGTCTCGAAGTTTTCAGGTTAAGCTCGGGCGCTCCGGGCAGCAAGCGATTCCGGTAATCCAAGGCAGTCTGACAAGGCATTTTGCAATGCAAGCCCTTGTGACTCGGGTGATAGTGAAATTCGAGCAGCGGGTACAGATCGCCGCGCGGCAACACGCAGACCAGATGCCCATAGAATGAGCGATCTTCGGGCTCGTCTCCATCGCGCCACATGAAAAGCACGGAGTGATCGTCGGAGACGCGAGTGAGCTCAGTAGCATGAACGCGTGGCCGCGCCATTCTGTTGAACGGCTTAGTACTACAGCCGTAGATACGCCGGGAGCACACCGCCGCGTCGTCGATAATGACACTGCTGGGCTCGGTACTGATGTCGGCGCCGCCATATTGACCACGACATCACGTGCTCGACGGAGTGCAGCGTTCGCCATATCAGGCGACACAATAGCCGGCGGATCTCCTGGATGCTGAATGGCAGTGAACCTTCAGCTGTTTTTTTTAGCCTGCGCCCTCAGGCCAGCAAGTACCGCGTGGGCCAACAACGCCAGAGTGACGTGGCGGTACCAGCCCTGCCAGCGACGCACCTCATATTGGTCGAGGCCGCATTCACCCTTGGCGGCCTCAAAGCCGACTTCGATCTCCCATCGCCTGCCAGCGACGTTGACCAGAGTCCGACGGGTGACCTTGCTGCGGGGCGCGTAGACGACGAAATACGCGTGCTCGCGATTTTCGTCAAGACTGCGGCGCACCAGCAGATAATGACCAAAGCGACGCTCCTCGGCGCTCAACTGCAGGCGCCACAACGGCGTAAGTGCCCAGTCATATAGGCGCGCGCCTTTTGCGCCGATTCCGGCCGAGAGGCGGCGCCAAGCCTGCGGTGGCAAGGCTTGTGCAATCTTGTCGGCGCGCATAGTGGTCGGGCCTTGCCACCATAGTGGTTCGCTCTTCTTCACCGCCAGCACGAATGGCTGCGCGCGCGATTCGAGCCACAGCCGCAAAGGACGGTCACCGCCATACACCTCATCGCCGGTGACCCAGCCGCAAGGTACTCCCGCATCGAGCGCCCGTTCAAGCATCTGGCGCGCGAGCTGCGGCTTGGTTGCAAATCCCATCGTGTCCGGGACGCCCGCAACCTTGCAGCGAGGACGATCGTCGATCCATGACTGGGGCATATACAGCTCGCGGTCAATAAATGCGCTCGCTCCATTGCCCGCATAGCAGAGAAACACACCGATCTGGCTATTCTCGATGCGACCTGCTGTACCACTGTATTGGCGTTGCACGCCGGCAGAGTGTTCACCCTTCTTGAGGAATCCCGTCTCATCCACAATCAGCACCGCCTCACGCTCGCCGAGTTGCTCAACGACGTATTCGCGCAGTACGTCGCGCGCCTTGTCGGCATCCCACTGTGCTCTCTCGAGAAGGTGCTGCACACCATCGGGTGTGGCATCGCCGATCCATTCGGCAAGCTGCCAGCCGTTCTTGCGTTCGACCGTACCAAGCAAACCTTTTAGATAGGCTCGCGAACGCTGTCTCGGTTCAGCGCGCCTGAACAGGCCAGCCAATCTCTCATGCAATTCATCCAGTTCACGTTCCCATGCTTTAGCAATCTCTTTCATGATCCTATGCAAAGTAGTAGTACTAACTTAGTATAGGAAAAATAACTACGGCTGTAGTGTTAGGCCACTTCGTCTTGTTCATTGGCTTGAATGGCAATGCGCCGCTCAACGTCTTGCGCATGTTTCTGTGCGCAGCAAGTTCCTTCGGTTCCAATGCGATGCTCTCAGGTATTTCTACCGAGCGCATGGGTTCAAGATCGCGATCGGTAGAGTCGTTCTTGTTCTACCGATGCTAACTGCTTCATTCCGCGCTTCGAGCGCCATCCAACGAATGTTTCAGTCGTCGAGGTGACGCCTGCTCGAAGGCATGGATTCCTCAACACTCCACAATATTCACCGCCAACCCGCCGCGCGACGTTTCCTTATATTTGGTCTTCATATCCGCGCCAGTCTCCCTCATCGTCTTGATGACCGAATCGAGCGAAACATAGTGAGACCCGTCGCCGCGCATCGCCATACGCGCGGCGTTGACGGCTTTCACGGAACCCATCGCATTGCGCTCGATGCACGGAATCTGCACCATCCCGCCGACCGGATCGCAAGTCAGCCCGAGGTTATGCTCCATCCCGATCTCGGCCGCGTTTTCCACCTGCGCCGGCGTTCCACCGAGCACCGCAGCCAACGCACCCGCCGCCATCGAACAGGCGACACCGACTTCTCCCTGACATCCGACTTCCGCGCCGGAGATGGACGCATTCATCTTGTACAGAATGCCGATCGCGGCCGCCGTCAGCAGAAAATCGACGACGCCCTGCGTGTTCGATCCCGGCACGAACCGGTCGTAGTAGTGCAGCACCGCCGGAATGATCCCCGCCGCGCCATTGGTCGGCGCCGTGACGACGCGCCCGCCGATCGCGTTCTCTTCATTCACCGCGATCGCGTAGAGATTGATCCAGTCGATCATCGAAAGCGGGTCGCGCAGCGCCTGCTCCGGCTTGCCCGTGAGCGCCCTGTACAACTGCGGCGCGCGTCGCTTCACCTGAAACGGCCCCGGCAAGTGTCCTTCCGCCGCCGGATTGCCGATGCCGCATCCCCGCGCGACGCAATCCTGCATCACGTCCCAGATGCGCAGAAGCCCGGCGCGAATCTCGTCTTCGCTGCGCCACACGCGCTCGTTTTCCCACATCAATTGCGCGATCGATTTGCCCGATTCCGCACACATCTTCATCAACTCGTCGCCGGTGTGAAACGGATACGGCAAGTGTTCGTGCGCCGTCAGCACCGCCGTGTTCGCCGCGCCCGCCGTCACGACGAAACCGCCGCCAACCGATAGATACGTCGCTTCGCGCAGCAACGCGCCGTTCACATCGAACGCGTAGAGCTTCATGCCATTCGGATGCTCCGGCAGCGCCTGCCGATAGAACGCGATGTTCTCCTTGATCGTGAACGGAATCTTGCGCTTGTCCAAGAGCGCGAGCGTCTTCGACGTACGCACGGTTTCGAGCCGGGGAACGATGCCCGATGCATCGACGGTATCGGGCGCGTCGCCCATCAGGCCGAGCATCACGCCGCGGTCCGTGCCGTGGCCCTTGCCCGTCGCGCCGAGCGAGCCGTACAGCTCGCATTTCACGGATGCGGTCGATTCCAGCAGCTCGTCGCGCTCGAGCCCTTGCGCGAACATCAACGCGGCGCGCATCGGTCCCACGGTGTGCGAGCTCGAAGGTCCGATGCCGATCTTGAAGAGGTCGAAAACGCTGACTGCCATGACTGCTCCTGCCTGTAAGAGTTAGCGCGCCGGCAGCGGCAGACACACCGCGAGCCACGCGGGCGGTGTCGGCGCGAGCCGCAGCGCGACCGGCGCGTAGCGGCCGTCAAGCCGCGCCGCCAGATGAAAGAGTTCCGCCGAGTTCTTCGGGTCCCATTGACCCGAAAATCCCGGCAAGCCCGCCTCGCGACGCTTGGCGTCGAACGGCACGGACGACTTCACGAATTCATCGTGCGTCTTCGTGCCGAGCGCGTAAGGCGTGAGCCAGTTGAGCGCTTCGGCGAGCGTCGCGCCCGACTGCGCGCGTTCCGGCAGCCAGTTGCGGTTGTGCCGCCGCGCGGCGAGCGCCGCCGTCACGAGCGGCTGAAGATCGTATGTCACGTAGCGGAGCGCATCGCGTTCGGCGAAATCGACCGTCGATCCATCCGGCGCGATGTTGTCGCCGATATGCTCGACGAACAGCCGCTGCGCCGCGTTGATGAGCTTGCGGTCGTCGATCGTGAACGCGCCCATCGCCACCAGCTTCACGCGATGGCTCTGCCAGTTGTTCCGGTAATTGCCCGTGAGCGGCCGGGGCTGCTTGTCCATATCGGCGATGTAGCCGGTCACCATTTTCGTGATGAACGCGTTCGCCGTGTTGCGCGTCCTGACCGGCAACGCGCTTGCCGTGAGGTCGTATGCGAGGATCAGCGATTCGAAATTCGTTTCGTCGATCGGATTGAAGCTCGGCTGATAGGTCGTCGTCCATGCGAGCAGGAAGCGGTCGACGAGCCGCAGATAGCGCTCGTCACCCGTCGCGCGCCACGCGAGTGCGGCGTCGCGCATCAGACCGAGGTCTTTCTCCGCTTCGACGCTCTCGTCGTAAATGCCTTCGTGCGGCAGCGTGCCTTCGGTGTGCAGCTTCGCGCGTGCCTTCGGCTGATCGTTCACGTGCGATTGCACCATCTTCACCAGCGCCTTCACGCCGGGATCGGCATTGGTGCGCTCGCTCGTCTGCATCGCGGGCGCGGCGCAGAAATTCATCGCGGCCTGCGCGGACGACGCGACGATGAGCATCGCCCCCAGCATCGCTCGCACCCTGCGCGCGCGGATCGTCCCTTTCACCTCTCGCACCTTGAACGCCATGTGAACTCCCTGGTTTGGCTTTTTGGTCCGGGGTGAGATGTTAGCTGTTCTGGAACGCGCCGCAAAACCGCCCGACAATGCTTTACGCTTTCGGGCGGCGCTTTCTCTCAGGTTCTGCGCGAAACCTTACTCGTCCGCGTATTCCGATACCGGCACGCACGAGCACATCAGATTGCGATCGCCATACGCGTTGTCCGCGCGACCCACCGGCGACCAGTACTTGCGCGCCACCAGCGACTTCACCGGATACGCCGCCGCCTCGCGCGTGTACTTGTGCGTCCAGTCGTCCGCAGTGACGACCGCCGCCGTGTGCGGCGCGTTCTTCAGCACGTTGTCTTCGCGATCGGCGCGGCCTTCTTCCACCGCGCGAATTTCCTCGCGGATTGCGATCATCGCGTCGATGAAGCGGTCGAGCTCTTCCTTTGATTCCGATTCCGTCGGCTCGACCATCAGCGTGCCGGGCACGGGGAAGCTCATCGTCGGCGCGTGGAAGCCGTAGTCGATCAGACGCTTCGCCACGTCTTCCACCGAGATGCCGCTCGATTCCTTGATCGGCCGTACATCGAGAATGCATTCGTGCGCGACGAGTCCGCCCGCGCCGCTGTACAGCACCGGATAGTGCGGCGCGAGCCGCTTCGCGACATAGTTCGCGGCGAGAATCGCGCTTTCGGTCGCGGCGGTGAGCCCTTTCGCGCCCATCATCGCGATGTACATCCACGAGATCGGCAGGATCGCGGCCGAGCCGTAAGGGGCCGACGACACCGCGCCGATGCCCGCGTCATCGCGCTTGTATCCGGTCGATGCCTGATTCGGCAGGAACTTCGCCAGATGCGCACCGACCGCGACCGGACCGACGCCCGGCCCGCCACCGCCGTGCGGAATGCAGAACGTCTTGTGCAGGTTCAGGTGCGACACGTCGCCGCCGAACTGGCCCGGCGCGCACAGGCCGACCATCGCGTTCATGTTCGCGCCATCGACATACACCTGGCCGCCGTGCGAATGCACGATGTCGCAAATCTCGCGAACATTGCGCTCGAACACGCCGTGCGTCGACGGATACGTGATCATGATCGCCGCGAGATTCGCGGAATGCTTCCCGGCCTTCGCCTTCAGATCTTCGATATCGACATTGCCGTTCGCATCGCACGCCACGACGACGACCTGCATGCCCGCCATCTGCGCCGACGCCGGATTCGTGCCGTGCGCGGACGCCGGAATCAGGCACACGTTACGATGCCCCTCGCCGCGCGATTCGTGATACGCGTGGATGATCAGCAGGCCCGCATATTCGCCTTGCGAGCCGGCGTTCGGCTGCAGCGAGACAGCCGCGTAACCCGTGCATGCGACCAGCATCTGTTCGAGCTGATCGATCATCGTGCGATAGCCGAGCGTCTGCTCCGCCGGCGCGAACGGGTGAATCTGCGCGAACTCGGGCCACGTGACGGGCAGCATTTCCGAGGTCGCGTTGAGCTTCATCGTGCAGGAACCGAGCGGGATCATCGTGCGGTCGAGCGCGAGATCCTTGTCCGCGAGGCTGCGCAGATAGCGCAGCATTTCGTGTTCGGAGTGATGGCGGTTGAAGACCGGATGCGTGAGGTAATCGCTCGTGCGATGCAGTTCGGCAGGCAGCGAATCGGCGGCGGCCTGATCGAGCGCGTCGATATCGAACGTTTCGGTCTTGCCCGCGACTTCGGCGAACAGCGCGAAGAGCTTGAGCAGGTCGTCGCGCGTGGTGGTTTCATCGACCGATACGCCGACTTGCGTCGCGCTCACGTGGCGCAGATTGACATGCGCGGCGTAAGCAGCCTGATGCAGCGCGGTCGTGCTCGCGCCGCTGTCGATCGTGATCGTGTCGAAGAACGTGTCGTTGGCGATCGTGTAGCCGAGCTTCTTCACGCCCGCCGCGAAGATGGACGCCACGCGGTTCACGCGCGACGCGATTGTCTTCAGGCCGCGCGGGCCGTGATAGACGGCATACATGCTGGCCATGATCGCGAGCAGCGCCTGCGCCGTGCAGACGTTCGACGTCGCCTTCTCGCGGCGAATATGCTGTTCGCGCGTTTGCAGCGCGAGGCGCAGCGCGGAGTTGCCCTGCGCATCGACGGTCACGCCGACGAGACGCCCCGGCATCTGGCGCTTGAATTCGTCGCGCACGGCCATGTAAGCAGCGTGCGGGCCGCCGAAGCCGACCGGCACGCCGAAACGCTGCGTATTGCCGATCGCGACATCCGCGCCCCATTCGCCGGGCGGCGTGATGAGCGTCAGCGCGAGCAGATCCGCCGCCGCGACGACATGGCCGCCCGCCGCGTGGATTGCTTCCGCGAGCGCGCGATAGTCGCGCACATCGCCATTCGCGCCGGGATATTGCAGCAGCACGCCGAACGCGTTCGCGCTCGCGGCATCCGCGGCCGGACCGACCTTCACTTCGATGCCCGCGGGCTTCGCGCGCGTCTGCACCACTTCGATGGTCTGCGGCAGCACGTCGTCGGCGACGTAGAACACGTTCGATTTCGGCTTGCCGACGCGTTGCAGAAGCGTCATCGCTTCGGCTGCGGCGGTGGCTTCGTCGAGCAGCGAGGCGTTCGCCATCGCGAGGCCCGTCAGGTCCATCACCATCTGCTGGAAATTGAGCAGCGCTTCGAGACGGCCTTGCGAAATCTCCGGCTGATACGGCGTGTAAGCCGTGTACCACGCCGGATTTTCGAGCACGTTGCGCAGGATCACCGCCGGCGTGTGCGTGCCGTAGTAACCCTGTCCGATCCAGGTTCGAAACACCAGATTCTCGTCCGCCAGCTTGCGCAGCGACGCGAGCGCTTCCGCCTCGCTCTTCGGCTGCGTGAACGCGCCGAGCGGCAGCGTTTCCTTGCGGCGGATCGATTCAGGAATCACCGCGTCGATGAAGGCCGCGCGCGACGCGAAACCGAGCGCGTCGAGCATTGCGCGCTGGTCCGCGTCATCGGGGCCGATGTGCCGCTCGGCGAATGCGTCATGGCATTCGAGCGCGGCGAGTGACAGGGAGGTGCGGTTCATCAGGCGATCCGGGTGTTCGAGCTTCATGTTTTGTCCTGCGATTGCGGCTCTCCGTCGAGCCGCAATCGTCATTGAGATGAGTTATTCGCCGATCGACTTGCCGTAGCCTTCGGCGTCGAGCAGCTTGTCCAGACCGGCGTCGCCCGCCGGCTTGATCTTGAAGAGCCAGCTTTCGTACGGCGCGCCGTTCACCTGATCGGGCGCCGAGGTGAGCGCGTCGTTCGATTCGACGATCTCGCCCGAAACCGGCGCGTAAATGTCGGATGCCGCCTTCACCGATTCGATGACGGCGATCGCATCGCCGGCCGTAACGGTCTTGCCCGCCGCGGGCAGTTCGACGAACACGATGTCACCGAGCGCTTCCTGCGCGTGATCGGTGATGCCGATGGTTAGCGTGCCATCGGATTCGGTGCGGACCCATTCGTGCGATTCGGTGTATTTCAGATCGGCCGGGATGCTCATTGGATGCTCCTTGCGTGGTTCTTTCGTGAGTTGCTTGATCGGAGGGAACGGGCGCGACGGCGTTATGAAAGCTCGACCAACACACGGCCGTTGCGCACGAACGGAAGTTTTACCACGCGCGCCGGAAGTTGCTTGTCGCGGATGACGACCTGCACCGTGTCCCCGACGGCAACGCCCGTCGGCACGCGCGCGAACGCGATGGATTCCTGCATCGAAGGCGAAAAAGTGCCGCT
This sequence comes from Caballeronia jiangsuensis, assembly GCF_046030135.1. NCBI lineage: Bacteria > Pseudomonadati > Pseudomonadota > Betaproteobacteria > Burkholderiales > Burkholderiaceae > Caballeronia > Caballeronia jiangsuensis. The sequence continues at coordinate 173,246 of NZ_JAQQDB010000011.1, read as the reverse complement.
CGTGATCTCGCCGTCGCCGTGTTGCGTGACGACTTTCTGATGCGCGCGCAGCACGCCGCCCGCCTTGCCGTTTTCCTTGATCAGCACGAGCCCGACGAAATTCGCCTTCGAGCCGTTCGCTTCGAGCGCGTTGCGGCCGACGAAATCGCGTTCCGTTTTCAGATCGACGGTCCATGCGAGGCCGGCGTCGAGCGGCGAGACGTTCTCGTCCATGTCCTGGCCGTACAGATTCATGCCGGCTTCGAGGCGCAGCGTATCGCGCGCGCCGAGGCCTGCGGGCTTCACGCCCGCGGCGGCGAGCGCGTTCCACAACGCCTCGACCTGCGTCGCCGGAACGACGATCTCGAAACCGTCCTCGCCGGTGTAGCCGGTGCGCGCAAGCATCAGCTCGCCATATTGCGTCGACGGGAAAACGGCCGCGTTGAACGGCTTGATCGATTCGGTTTGCGCGCGCGTGTCCGGCAGCACTTGCCAGGTCTTTTCGCGCGCGTTCGGGCCTTGAACGGCGATGATCGCGAGATCGCGGCGCGGTGTGATCGAAAGATTGAATTTGCCTTCGGCATTCAACTGCCCGAACCAGGCGATGTCCTTCTCCGCCGTGCCAGCGTTCACGACGACGCGGATATTCGTTTCGGAGAAGTAGTAGACGATCAGATCGTCGATCACGCCGCCGTTGTCGTTGAGCAGGCACGAGTAGAGCGCCTTGCCCGGCGTCGTGAGCTTGTCGACGTTATTGGCGATTGCGTGCTTGAAGAATTCGCGGACGGCGTCGCCCTCGAAATCGACGACGCGCATATGCGACACGTCGAACATGCCGGCGTCGGTGCGCACCGCGCGATGCTCGTCGATCTGCGAACCGTAGTTGACGGGCATGTCCCAGCCGCCGAAATCGACCATGCGCGCGTTGAGCGCGAGGTGGGCGGCGTGCAGGGGCGTGTGTTGGAGTTCGGTCATCGGGGCCTCGGTTCGCGAAACAAAAAAGGCCACGCAGCGCACATTTCGCCTGGCCGGATGCGCCTTCGTGCTGCCTGATGCAGCGCGCAAGGCGCATGCCGCGAAGCGGTTGCGATGCGTGACCCCTCTGTCCTCGGTACCTGAGAGATTGCGCGAACCATCGGCGTGACTGATGGTTCATCGCGCGCCCCTTCGGTGGGCAACTGGCTTCATGCTGAAGCCGCTGCCGCTCTCCAGAGTGCGAGGAAACGAATTCCTCGACGCAGTCGGTCCATTTGCCTGAGAGTTTGCGGGTGTGCCCCTTCGGCGGCGCGGTCTTCGCTGCATGAACGAAACCACGCGCTCTCCCGACGCGTGCGGCAGAATTTACGCGACCGAATTGGGGTTGTCAAACGGATTCGGGCGCGTCTGATTGCATTAAAAACTGCGTTACTGTTGCTACCTTGTTCGGTCCGAGACTGTGAATGCACCTCAACGAGGCCCGCTGCTAACTTGCCCACTTGCCCGAAAAAAAAGGCCCACCTCGTGACTCATCAGTATCGATCGCCGTATTCCCTATCGAAATCCTGATACTCGGGCAAGCGCCTGACTTGGCCGTGCATCGGTTCCTCCGCGTGACAACGAACACAAAGAACTTCAAGATTTTCCTCGCGATTGTCATGTTTAAGTCCATTGCGATGGTGAACATGAAGGAACCGTGAAGCTGACTGATCGAGTTCACGGTTGCATCGCTCGCACTTATATTTTCGCTTTCGCCTGATTTCTTCTGAGATCCGCTGCCAATCAAAGGGATACGTATTCAAGGGCGCTGTTGCGGCTGGTTGAGCCGAATCTTTGCTCAACAGATCACGAGGATATTGCTTGAAAAAATCAGACAATTTGAAACCGTTCACCGATTCACGTCTGTCATCGTGCCGCATGTTTATTTTGAAGCCGTTCCAGCCAATTCGGTCAAGGCAGTTCTGACACACCTTCAATGGAACCATCTCCCGACGCGTGGAACAGCCATCCCCGTTGATGATGTTCACATGAAACATCCCGGTTTCCGCATTTGATACCACGTATCTTCCGAATCGATTCGCCCTTTTCATATTCTCGAGCGTTCGACAATATGCGAGATGATAGCGGGGTAACGTCTCTTCTCCGTTAATGACGGAGATGTCTCGAATATAGATCAAAACTCGGTACCCACTGTACTCCAGCGTACCATCGCGTAGTTCGCTAAATTGATCTGCTCCTACATCTACGCCACCATTCTGGAGTTGATCGAACAAAGGAATCTTGATTCGAGCGGCTTGCCACTTCGGGCCAAACGGACCGATGAGTGTCGCCTCCATGCGTTCACGAAGGGAATTGAACGACTCCCACTTTAAAAAATCTGGTAATTCTCGATTCATCTTGGCTGAAGCTCTTTAGCAATCGAATCCATTTTCTCGCTGGCATTCGTTACGATACGAAACTCAACTCGTTGATCGTTGAGTTGGGCATTAACGAATTTTCCCGCGGATAACAACGGACGCGATGAAGACAAGCCGTTTGCCGTCACATGCTGAATCAACCATTTTTTTCCGACGAGCTCGCCGACAGCGATAACAAAAATTCCAGCGTGCTGCGCGTGCGCGCTTGAGAAAGCTCCATATTTTTGAAGTAGGCCATTGTCTCATCAGTGGTTCCGCTCCATACTGCACTGGTATGGCCTTCGATGCGAACTTCCTTAACCGCATCGACATACTGCCTTGAAGTAAGCAGCGCGAGATAGCGAGGGAAAAATTTGGCCAATACGACTTTGAATTGAGGTCGCAATTCTGCAGATCCCGTGGTAAAAAGAACAGCGGGATCTTTGAATCGAATGGTCATATCTCCCAAGATTTCGGCATTCCATTGCTTCAGATCTTTTGCGAATTCACTTTGAAGGGCTAACTCCATATCGCGCTTGGTCTTCTCATATTCCTTTACGACCAAAGTAGTTGTCCGCTCGACTCGAAGCATGAACGCCGCCGTCAAAAGCAAAAATACCATCATTAAGCCGGTCATTAGATCGGCCATCGGAATCCAGTAAGTTTGGTTGCCGCGCTCTTCTTTCATTCTTCACGAACCCCTGCCTAAGCGAACGAGTTCCTGCAGACGCTCGGTAAGAGGCGTGTAGTCTGCAACAAATTTTTCGGACAGTGACCCAAGCTGCCGACCTAATGATTGCAAGCTCTTCGATAATTCCTCGTGCAGGGCTTTATCGAGCGCGACAACGCTTTGTCGAATTGCTTCGGTTGAGCGGCTGAGACTATCGTTGAGTTCGGTCTGAGACTTGCGTAGCGTTTCGCTGAGCAGCTGCTTCATCTCCGTCGACGCAGCTGCAAATTGGACGCCGAAATTATCCAGGATATCGGCAACCACAGAGTGCACTTTTGCAGCACTCTGTTTCATCGCTTCGGACATTTCATCGATCGTCTGAGCGAACTGAGGCGTGACATCCTTCATTTGTATCAACACTTCAGCTAGGGATCGCTGAGACTCGTCAATCGCTTTATGCTGCGACGAAAGCCTGATCAACGTACTTTCCAATGCGTCCGCCGTAGAGGTGAATTTCGAAGCTTTGTCAACAAATACCCCGAGCGAGCGCGCCACGCCTCCCAACTCTTCGGCTGCTCTTTTTTGCTGAACTTGTAAGTCGTCGAGCTCATCCTTATATTGCTGCTGCCACACGACAAGCTTTTCCACTGCTGCGTTTAAGTGCTTGAAATTTTCTCCAAATTGATCATTGATCTGTCAATCGTGGCCAATTTCGGCGTATCGCCCGATTGGGGAATGGGCTTCTTCTGAAAAAAGTGCCGAGCGCGTAAAATCAACGAACCGAGTACACCGCAGACGGACGCCCAAAACGCGGTTTTTACTCCATCAAGCAATTGAGGCACGCTATCCGAGACATTCGTCGGATCGAATTTCAGCAGAGCCATCGCGATGCCCAAGAAGCAGCCGGAAATGCCAACCGTTGTTAATATCTCAGGGCCGTACGCAATCGCAAAATTGTCGAATTTTATACAGGCAAAGAAGAGGGTCAGAAGTATAATCGCCAACATGAAGGCGATTGTGACCTTGTCTGAAAACAAAGCCACATACCAATTGCCGGCATGGGCATTCGAAGCTGCCGTCACGCCCAAGATGATAAGTGCTATCTTAGATCGCATCGTTGAGTTAAAACTATTCAGTTTAAATATCGCTCATTCGAAGTGTTCGAGCAAATTCGTCAAAGAGTGCCAGACGATAGCCGCTATTTGAGAACACTGAGTCCTTGCGACCAGCATAATAGCTTTAAATCATCGGCAGGTCTAAAGAATCAGCCGTTTAGGATTTTTCTCAATCAAATGTCGACGGATTCGCGAGAGGGGCGAGATTTCAGTCATTTCCTCTGCGCACAGGTTCTTAGTCTTCTCCGCTGCCATGGTCAGCCGGTATTTAGCCGTTCCGCTGGAACGGCACACTCCGCCCTTCCCTATCACTCTGAATCGCCAGCTCGATAATCGTCATCGTATCGACCGCGTCCTGCGGCGAAACCGGAAAAGGCTTGCCGTCCTGAATCGACGCCGCCAGCGCGCGATAAAACTCGACATACGCGCCATCTTTCGTGGCGAATTCATGACGCAGATCGTGATCGCCATCGACTTCGCGCAGCACGCCCGGCGGATTCTTCGCAAACTCCGGATTGCCCGGCCGCATGCCGGAACGCAACTGATCTTCCTGCGTATCGAGCCCGTTCTTCACATAGCTGCCGCGCGTACCGTGGATCGCGAAACGCGGCGGCTCCAGCGCCGCGAGCGCGCTTGCGTGCAGGATCACTTCCTTGTCCTCGTAACCGAGCACAAGATGCACGTAATCCGGCGCGTGCGCGTGATCGCGATGCGCCTTCACGAACCCCGTCACCGTCTGCGGCGCGCCGAAGAGCGTCAGCGCCTGATCGATCAGATGCGGCCCCAGATCAAACAGCAGGCCGCCGCCGCGCTCCGCTTCCTCACGCCAGCGCTGCGGCACTTTCGGACGAAAACGGTCGAAATGCGATTCGTAATGCGTGACGCGCCCGAGCCGCCCGCTTTCGACGAGCGCGCGCACCGTCATAAAATCGCCGTCCCAGCGGCGATTGTGGAACGGCGCGAACACGAGCCCTTTCTGCTGCGCGAGATCGGCTAGCGTGCGGGCATCGCGTGCGGAAAGCGTGACCGGCTTGTCGACGACCACATGCTTGCCCGCCGACAACGCGCGGTGCGCGAGATCGAAGTGTGTGTCGTTCGGCGTCGCCACGACGACGCATTCGAGGCCGTCGATGGCGAGCAGCGCATCGAAGTCCGCGACGATCTGCGCGTTCGGATAATCCGCGGCCGCGCGTTCGGCCTGGCTCGTCGCGATGGCCGTGACTTCCGCCCGTCCGCAGTGCTCGATGACGGGCGCGTGAAACGTCGCGCCGGCGAGGCCGTAGCCCATCACGCCGACTTTCAGTGCTGTGCTCATGCGGGCATCGTCCTGTCGTGAATTCGATCGGATATTGTGGCACGAACAGGGGCCGGAACCGCGCCGCCGCTATCGTGTTAACATCGCGCTCTCCTCCGCGCGCAGGTTTTCAGCTAAGCGCGCCCGAACTCCAGAAGCCCAAAACGATGTCCGCTGGTCTGAACGCCGCGCAAAGCGAAGCCGTGCGCTATCTCGATGGTCCCTGTCTCGTGCTCGCCGGCGCGGGCAGCGGCAAGACACGCGTGATCACGCAGAAGATCGCGCATCTGATCGAAGGACGCGGCTTCGAGCCGAAGCACATCGCCGCGCTCACTTTCACGAACAAGGCCGCGCTCGAAATGCGCGAGCGCACCGCGAAGCTGCTCGAAGGCAAGACGCTCACCACGCCCGGCAAGGAAGGCCGCAAGATTCCCGTCAATCAATTGACGATCTGCACCTTCCACTCGCTCGGCGTGCAGATCATGCGGCAGGAAGCGGAACATGTCGGACTGAAGCCACAGTTCTCGATCATGGATTCGGACGACTGCTTCGGCATGGTGCAGGAACAGCTCGGCACGACCGACAAAGGCTTGATCCGCAAGATCCAGTCGATCATCTCGCTATGGAAGAACGCGATGGTGTCGCCGGATCAGGCGTCCGTGCTCGCGAACAACGAGGACGAGCATCAGGCGGCGATCGTCTTTCGCAGCTACGCGGCGACGCTGCACGCGTATCAGGCGCTTGATTTCGACGATCTGATCCTGCGTCCCGCACAACTTTTCGCCGAGAACGAGCAGGTGCGCGACAAGTGGCAGAACCGCCTGCGTTATCTGCTGATCGACGAATATCAGGACACCAACGCCTGTCAGTACGAATTGCTGAAGCAGCTCGCCGGCCCGCGCGCGGCGTTCACGGCCGTCGGCGACGACGATCAGGCCATCTACGGCTGGCGCGGCGCGACGCTCGAAAACCTCGCGCAGCTCGGCAAGGATTTTCCGAAGCTGCACGTCGTCAAGCTGGAGCAAAACTATCGCTCGACGGTGCGCATTTTGACGGCGGCGAACAACGTCGTCGCGAACAATCCGAAGCTGTTCGAGAAGAAGCTGTGGTCCGAGCACGGCATGGGCGACACGATCACCGTCACCGGCTGCAACGACGAAGAGCACGAGGCCGAGTCCGTGGTGTTCCGGCTGTCGGCGCACAAGTTCGAGCGGCGCACGCAGTTTCGCGATTACGCCATTCTTTATCGCGGCAACTTTCAGGCGCGCATCTTCGAGCAGGTGTTGCGCCGCGAGCGCATTCCTTATGTGCTGTCGGGCGGGCAGTCGTTCTTCGACAAGGCGGAGATCAAGGATCTCATCGCGTATCTGCGTCTGATCGCCAATCCCGACGACGATCCCGCGTTCATCCGCGCGATCACGACTCCGCGGCGCGGCGTCGGCAACACGACGCTCGAAGCGCTCGGCGCGTTCGCGGGCGCGGCGAAGGTGTCGCTGTTCGAAGCGGTGTTCATGGGCGGCATCGAGGCGCGTCTGTCGGCGCGGCAGGTCGAGCCGCTACGCACGTTCTGCGAATGGATTCGCCGGCTGTCGGACCGCGCGGCGCGCGATCCGGCGACCGAAGTGCTCGACGACATGATGGAAGCCATCCACTACGAGTCGTATCTCTACGATGCCTACGACGAGCGGCAGGCGCAGTCGAAGTGGCAGAACGTGCTCGAGTTTCTCGAATGGTTGAAGCGCAAGGGCACGAAGCCGGAAGCCGCGCCGGGCGCGGAGCAGACAGGCTACGACACCGCCGACGGTTTCGCCGATGAAGGCAAGAACCTGCTCGGCCTGATCCAGACCGTCGCGCTGATGTCGATGCTCGAAGGCAAGGAAGAAGATCCGGATGCGGTGCGGCTGTCGACGGTGCATGCGTCGAAGGGACTGGAGTATCCGCACGTGTTTCTGGTGGGCGTGGAAGAAGGGATCATGCCGCATCGCGGCAGCTCGGACGATGACGCGCCCGTCGACGATTCGCGCATCGAGGAAGAACGCCGGCTGATGTATGTCGCGATCACGCGGGCGCAGCGCAGTCTGCATCTGAACTGGTGCAAGAAGAGAAAGCGCGCGCGTGAGACCGTGGTGTGCGAGCCGTCGCGCTTCATCCCCGAGATGCTGCTCGACGACGCACCGCCACCGACGGCCGAGGAGAAGCCGTTGTCGCCAAAAGACCGGATGGCGATGCTCAAGGCGATGTTGCAGAAGACCTGATGCTTTCGCTTTCTTCGCGCTTCAAAATGAAAAACCCTGCGCCGCTTGAACCGACGCAGGGTTTTTTCATTGCACGCGGGAACGTTACTTCGCCGCGTTCACCATGTAATCGACCGCGGCCTTCACATCCGCATCCGGTGCGTTCGATCCGCCCTTCGGCGGCATCGCGCCTTTGCCGTGCAATGCGTAGTTGTAGACGGTGTCCATCGGCTCTTTCAGGCGCGGCGCCCATGCGGCCTTGTCGCCGAACTTCGGCGCGTTGAGCACGCCGGCCGCGTGACATGCCTGGCAAACTTGCTCGTATAGCGCCTTGCCGGCTTGAGCCGCATCCGCGCTTTGGCCGCCCGCTGCCGGTGCAGCAGCCTGCGGCACCGATGCCAGCGCCGCGACGGCTGCTGCCGCCTGGGCGTTTTCATTCGCGCTCGCGCCGGCCGGTGCCGCAGCCCCCGATGCGCCCGCGCTCGCCGCCGCACCCGATGCGGGTTGCGCTGGTTCCGCCAGTTTGCCGCCGCTGCCGTTGGCCATATAGACGACCGCGCGCGCGATTTCGAAGTCGCTGTAATCGTCGGGACTGGTGCCGCCGCGTGCGGGCATCGCGCCCTTGCCGTTGAGCGCGTTGTGCAGGAGCGTGTCGTAGCCTTCACCGATACGCGGCGCCCATGCGCCGGCATCGCCGAACTTGGGTGCGCCAGCGGTGCCCGCTGCGTGACAGGCGGAGCACACGGCCTTGAAGACTTCCTCGCCGGACTTGTAGACGCGCGGCGCGTTGGCGTCGCGGATATCGACCTGCGCGGCGGGCGCGATGCGCTCGTTCACCGACTGCTCGATGTCCGTGCCCGCGCCGGTACGCGTCGAGTTGTTCACATAAACCGCGAGCAGGATGATGATGGCGACCGGGATGCCGAATCCCGCGATGATCGCGGCGATGAGTTGTCCGGGCGTCTTGATCGGGGCTCCGTGGGGTGCTTCGCTCATGCTTGTCTCGTCTCCCGTTTTTTGGTGTGAGTCGGTTCAGTGACAGCGTGACAGCTACCGCATTGCGCTTGGGCGCGCCTGGGGAAAGGCACGGTCGATTATAGACGGAACGCTTAACTGTCGGCGCGAGGTGGCTGTGGCGGCAGTGCGGGCGTTTACCCGAATCGTGTGATGCGTCCAACCCCGGGCGATGGACGAAGTCACGGAAAACAGGTATTCTCTCGGATTCGTTGGGCCTTGCAGCAGCCGTTTGTCTTTTGGCGCTTCCCTCACGCAAGGCCTCTCCCCGATGCGCCCGTAGCTCAATGGATAGAGTACTGCCCTCCGAAGGCAGGGGTTGCTGGTTCGATCCCAGCCGGGCGCGCCAATCCTTCTCCGCGACGCGCGATCATTCGGCTTCCGCGAGAATCGTCCCCCACCCGAACCCCATCCCCGCCAGCCACCTCCGGTAAGCCACCGCCATCCGATCACACCGCTGATGCAACTCCGCATCGAGATCGAGCGGCAGACGCCGAGGCCATTGCGACTCGACGATCGGCGTGTCCTGCATCAGTATTTCCATATTGAAGTCGTAAAGCGCCTGATCCGAATGCGTCGCGTCGTCCTCATGAATCGACACAAGCCACGCGCGCGTTTCCGTCTGCGTCACCGGCGACGCCGCCAGCATGATATGCAGCGCACCCTGTCCGCCCGACGCCATCTTCGTGAGACTCGCGATCAACGGCCGCTTCACGCGATACACATAATCGATCATCGCGCCGCCGCCCTGTCCAGGAATCCCCGCGGGTTGCCAGTACCGGCACTGCCGCGCCTCCAGTCCGCCATCGGAAGTCTGCACGACTTCATAATCCGGCACTTCCGTATGCGCGTCCTCGCCCAGAATCCCCACATGCACGAACGAAAAGTGCGCCATATCGAGAAAATTTTCGACGACGCGCGGCGCCGATGACCTCACCGTCTGCGGCGCGAGATTGATGCGCCGGCCACCGGGAATCGCGGCTTCGGGAAAGAAGTCGAGCGCGTAGGCCGGCTCGCCGAAGCACATCCACACGACGCCGTACTTCTCCTCGCTGACGAACGTCGTCGCGCAGGCACGTTTCGGAGGACGCAAAGATGGATTCGATGGAATCCGCAAACACTGCCCTTCGATGTCGTAACGCCAGCCGTGATACGGGCACACGATCTGATCGCGCATCACGTGCCCGAGCGACAACTGCGCGCCCCGATGCGGACAGTAATCGCGCCACACATGCGCCGCGCCGATACTGTCGCGCCACACGACAATCCGCTCATCGGCCACGACGAACCCGCGCGCGCCGCCTTCGGGAACGTCTTCGCTATTGCAGACCGGCAGCCATTCGCCGGCCAGAGAAATGGATTCGTCGCGCATCACGGTGAATCGGAAATAGAAGTGCGAAAGCCGTTATTACACGAAACACAGCGTCTTCGCAAAACGTTGCAAAATAGCGGATCGCTCGCTCGGCGCAATTCGATACCACGCCATAAAGCCGATGCCACGCGACGGGGCCGCAGTACACGACAGCAAGATAAAAGAAAGAAATCACCATCCAGGGGTTCAGTATGGAGCAGGCGCATCAACCGGCACGCCGGCCTTATGCCTTCGCATGGTCCGAGCACCGGAATCCCGAGCGCGAGCAGGCCACGCTGCGGGTCTGGATGGGAGCGGCAGTTCTTCTGGCCTACGGCATCTTCGCGTGGCTCCGGCCTTCCTACGATGCACTCGCGGTCGCGCGTCTCATCGCGCTCTACGTGTCTTACGGTGCGGCCACGCTGCTGATCGTCAGCCGCATGAGCACGCCGTCGGAGAAGCGTCTCACGGTCACGACCATCGTCGATCAAACGCTGCTCGGGCTCGCGCTTGCAGCGGGCGGCGCGATTGCGCTGCCGCTCATCTGGGTGATGTTCTGGTTTCTGATCGGCTCGGGATGCCGTTACGGCAAGCGCACGCTCGCGGTGTCGTGCGCGACGGCGCTTATCGTCGTGATGGCGCTCGGCGTCTGGCAGCCGTGGTGGCGCGCCAATCTTCCCGCCGCGATCGGGCTCGGTTTGAGCGTGCTGGGCGCATCGGTGTATTTGAGCGTACTCGTCGATCGCCTCGGCAATGCGAATCGCGATCTCGCGCGTCAGGCATCGACCGATCCGCTCACGGGCCTGTCCAACCGATACGCGCTCGAACGGATCGTCGATCGTGCGATGACCGCGCGCGAAACCGATGGCGACGATGCCACCGCGCTCCTTCTCATCGATCTCGACGGCTTCAAGGAAGTGAACGATACCTACGGTCACGCGGTCGGCGACATGCTGCTGCAAGCCTTCGCGCAATCGCTCGCGAAGCGCATGCGCAAGTCCGACACCATCGCGCGTCTGGGCGGCGACGAGTTCGTCGTGCTCGCGCATCAGGTGCGCGACCGCGCGGCGGTGCTATCGGTGGCCGACAGCATTCACTCGATTCTCGACGCGATGACATCGGTGCAGGAGCGGCCGGTGTCGGTATCGGCGAGCATCGGCGCGTGTCTGCTTTCGAGCGCGACGAGCGCGCAGCAGTCCGGCATCACCGCCGTGCTGCGCGCCGCCGATCGTGCGATGTATCGCGCGAAAAGTCTCGGCGAAGGGAAAACGGTCTTCGCCGAAACGCGCGACTTCGAAACGAGCTGAATCAGGCCTCGACGCTCGTCCACGCCTGCTCGCGCAGCTTCGTGCGCAGACGTGCGACCGCCTGGCTGTGCAGCTGGCACACGCGCGATTCGCTCACTTCCATTACCGCGCCGATTTCGCGCAGGTTCAGGCCGCGTTCGTAGTAGAGGCTCATCAGCAGCTTCTCGCGCTCGGGCAGCTTGTCGATCGCTTCGATCAGCGCGCCGCGCAGGCTGTCGTCGAGCAGCGCCGAAAGCGGATCCGAGCGATCGACGCAATAGCGGTCGAGGAACGGCTCGTCGTCGGCGGAGCGGTCGAAGTCTTCGTAGTAGATCAGCTGGCTGCCGTGCAGATCCTGGAGCATCGACTGATACTCGTCGAGCGGCATCTTCATGTGCTCGGCGATCTCCGTCTCGCTCGCGGAGCGGCCGAGGTTCTGCTCGACCTTATGCACCGCCGATTCCACTTCGCGCGACGTCTTGCGCATGCTGCGCGGCAGCCAGTCGTTGGCGCGCAGCTCGTCGAGCATCGCGCCGCGAATGCGCTGGCTCGCGTAGGTTTCGAATTGCGCGCCTTGATCTTCCTTGTAGCGGCTCGCCGCGTCCAGCAGACCGATCATGCCGGCCTGGATGAGATCGTCGAGATCGACGCTCGCCGGCATCTTGGCGACGAGCTGAAGCCCCAGCCGACGAACGAGCGGCGCATATTTCGTCAGGACGTCCGACTGTGAGAGTTTGCCTTGGGCGTTATACATCATGGTCACCTATCTTGATCACATCGACGCCGTGCTGCTCATTGCAAAGTCGTGAAGCGCGGCCACACGATGCGCCGCCTCCCGCCCGCCCTGTTCAGAGTCGCCAACCGGAATTCGCGCGTCTGGCTGGCCGTTCGCCGCGCGCATGTACGGCGCGGGGCGCATCGGCCAGTGGAGGAGCTCCGCCGCGATCGCGCGGTAGTCGCGTGCCGCGGCCGTGGCCGGGAACGCTTCGACTGCGCAGCGTGAGAGTTCCTTTGCCCGAGCGACGCGCGCATCCTCGGACACATACCCTGCCTGCACGAGCGACACGGCCAGATACCGGCTCGCGACGCCCGACAGGTTGTCGAACGCGACCGCCGCGTCAGCCGGGTTCTGCACGTGATTGATGAGCACGCGGAACTGGCCGATCGCATGGGCGTAGTGCAGGCGCTTCATGCACGCATACGCCTCGGTGATCGCCGACGCGGCCACCCGCGTCACGATGAGAAAGTCATGCGCCTGTGCCGCGAGCGTCGACAGCGCGCCGTGACGGTCCAGTTGCGCATCGATCAAAACGATGTCGGCCGGACCATCGAGCAATGCGCGGCACTGCGCGGCGTCGTGGCTGATGCGCTCGTCGCGCGGTGCGGCGATCTGCGAGAAGCCGAACGGCGTGCGCTCGACGACATCGGCGAGCGCGCGGCGGCCGGACATCACCGCGGCGAGCGTGCCTGCATCGGACAAACCCAGCATGCGGCTCACCGATCCCGCGTCCTGATGCTCGTCGATCACGAGCACATCCTTGCCGTGCACGGACAGCGCCGCGCCGAGATTCACCACCGCCGACGTGCACCCGATGCCCGCCGGCCCGCCCGCAACCGCCACCACGCGCGAACCGGCACGCGTGAGCAGCCGTCGCAGACCTTCCGCCTGGTCGAGCACGAACTTATCCAAAGTGCACCCCATGCAGTTCGGTCGTGGCGCGCGCGGACAATGCGGAGAGCAGCGCCGGCACTTCTTCGTCCTGCGGCACGAACGGCGAGCCGTCGCGGGGAATGCAGAATGCGCTCTTGATGAGAAAACGCTTGGTCGCGACGTACAGGTTCTCCGGCACCTTCTGGCCGGTCGACACGTAATGCACCGGCAGCTTGTAGCGGATGACCGTATCGAGCACGCCGCCGAGATTCGTCGCTTCGTCGAGCTTGGTCAGGATGCAGCCCGCGAGCGGCGGCTGATCCGCGGCGCTCTTGTATGCCTGCACGACTTCGTTGAGCGTGTCGCCGTGGCTCGTCGCGTTGAGCAGCAGGATGCGCTGCACCGGATGACCCGCGCCGCACAGCATCGCGATCTGATCCGAGACCATGCGGTCGCGCTGGCTCATGCCGATCGTGTCGATCAGCACGATATGTTTGTTGCGCAGCTCGGAAAGCGCGAGCTGCAGGTCGGCGGCGTCCTTCACCGCGTGAACCGACACGCCGAGAATCTTGCCGAAGATGCGCAGTTGCTCGTGCGCGCCGATCCGGTAGCTGTCGGTCGTAAGCAGCGCGACCTTGCTCGCGCCGAAGCGCATCACGCAGCGCGCCGCGAGCTTCGCGGTGGTCGTCGTCTTGCCGACGCCCGTCGGGCCCATCAGCGCGAACACGCCGCCGCGTTCCATCAGCGCATCTTCGCTATCCATCACCGGGATGTTCGATTCGAGCACTTCCTGCACCCATTCGAGCGCGCCTTCCACGCTTTCCATCTCCGGCATGTTGTCCACCATCATGCGGACGAGTTGCGCGGAGAAACCGGCGGCGAAGAGACGCTTGGTCAGCGCGCCGCCCGTCGGGTTGCGGCGCTGGCGCTCGCCCCAGAGCAGACCGGAGAAGTGCTCTTCCATCATCGAGCGCATCGACGAAAGCTCGTTCATCACCGTTTCGTTGACGACCTGCTCCATGCGTGCGCGGATCGCTTCCGTCACGACCGCCGCCGCGTTCGCCGGCAGACCTTCGAAGGCGCCTTCCTGCGCAGCCGGCGCGGTGCTCGCCGCCGGTGCTTCGGCGTGCGGCGCGCTCGCGTTGATCTTCTGCGCGGCGCGGCGTGCGGCGACCTGCGCGGCTTCGCGTGCCCAGTCGGGCGTTTCGACCTTCGATTGAACGCGCGCCTGAGCGATGGCTTCCGCGCGGTTCGCTTGCGCATGCGCTTGCTGGCGAATCGCGTACTTGCCTGCTTCCGGCGTTCTGTCGGCGCGCGTCTCTTGCGCGGCGACAGGAACCGGCACGCCCATACCGCGAGCGATCGCGGCGGACGCCGTCAGCGGTCGGTTCGACGGCATCGTCGCCTGCTGCGCGATGCGCTTCGCGTGCTCGATCAGCCACGGATTCGAGTCGGCCATCGTGCGCGGCGCTTCTTCGTCGGATGCGGCTTCGTGTTCGTGCGCGAAATCGTCTTCATCGTCGGCGTCGGTGTTTGCGCCGAAGACCGACGAAAACACGTCGCCGCTCGCGTAGGGATTCGCGGCGGATTGCTTAGCCGGCAGCGCGGCGGCCGCGGCAGCCAGCGCGGCGCGCGACGAGCCCGCCGAGCGCACGGCCTGTTCCTTCGCGGCCGGCGAGATCGACGCGATATCGCTGTCCGCGACGCCGACGATCTCCACGGAACCATCATCCAGCGTGCGATTGGACAGCACCACGGCATCGGGGCCGAGCGCTTCACGAACCTGGCGCAATGCGTCGCGGCTGTTCGCGCCGATGAATTTACGAATGTTCAAACTTGCCCCCGATGAGGTGAAACTGCGATCTTTGCGAGGCGGACCCGCTTGGCTCGTTGCCGTGTCCGCTTTTCAGTGAAGCCATTATTGCGAACTCCACCCTTTCTCCATCGCTGGATAAGGGGCGAGAAAAAGGGGTATTTCGGCTGATGGAAATGCCGCGGGCGGCGCGAACAGGTCGCGCGCGCCGGGAAAAAATTCCGCTTTGCTTCTGGCCGCGTGCTCGCCCGACGGCGTAAGCTTTAGGGCAATTCGCTCACGGTCCGGCCCGCATCCACGACGGTCCGGACACTCACAGGAGAGTTCTTCGCATGGCGTCCGCTGTCCCCTCCGCGCAATCCGCTTCTCCCGACAATCAAACTACCGGCGCGCGTCTTCTCGTCGATGCGCTCGTGCATCACGGCGTCGAGCGCGTGTTCTGCGTGCCCGGCGAGAGCTTTCTCGCCGTGCTCGATTCCCTGCACGACGAAACCTCGCAGATTCAGACGATCGTCTGCCGCCACGAGGCGGGCGCGGCGAACATGGCCGAAGCGGTCGGCAAGCTGACGGGCAAACCGGGCGTCGCGATCGTCACGCGCGGGCCGGGCGCGACGCACGCGTCGATCGGCGTGCACACCGCGTTTCAGGATTCGACGCCGATGATCCTGCTCATCGGCCAATGCGCGCGGGATCACATGGACCGCGAGGCGTTTCAGGAAATCGACTATCGGCGCATGTTCGGGCAGATGGCGAAATGGGTCGCGCAGATCGACGATCCGCGCCGCGTGCCGGAGTACATGAGCCACGCGTTTCACACAGCGACCTCGGGCCGTCCGGGTCCGGTCGTGCTCGCGCTGCCCGAAGACATGCTGACCGAAGCGGTCGCCGCAGCGCCGCCCGCGCCGCGTTATCAGCGCGTGGCGGCATCGCCGTCGGCGGCGCAGATCGACCGGTTGCGCGAACTGCTCGCCAGCGCGAAGAAGCCGTTCGTGATCGCGGGCGGCAGCGGCTGGACGCTCGAGGCGACGCAGGACTTCGCGCGCTTCGTCGAGCAATGGCGGTTGCCGGTGGGCTGCGCATTCCGCTATCAGGACACGCTGTCGAACGAGCATCCGAACTATGCGGGCGATGTCGGCCTCGGCATCAATCCGGCGCTCGCCGCGCGCGTGCGCGATGCCGACGTGCTCTTCGTGCTCGGCCCGCGCATGGGCGAATCGACGACGGGCGGCTACACGCTGCTCGACATTCCGAAGACGAAGCAGACGCTCATCCACGTGCATCAGGGCGCGGAGGAGCTCGGGCGCGTGTACAGCGCCGATCTGCCGATCGTCTCGGGCATGCCGGAAATCGCGTCGATGCTCGCGGCGCTGACGCCGCCCGCGAATATCGCGTGGAATGGCGAGGCCGAGGCCGCGCACGCCGCGTATCTCGAATGGCGCACGCCGCGCCCGATGCTCGGCGATGTCCAGCTCGGCGAAATCATGCGCCAGCTCGCGGAAACGATTCCCGCCGATTCGATCCTCACGAACGGCGCGGGGAATTACGCGACCTGGCTGCATCGGCACTATTCGTATCGGCATTTCCGGTCGCAGTGCGCGCCGACGAGCGGGGCGATGGGTTACGGCGTGCCCGCCGCGATCGCCGCGAAGTCGCTTTATCCGGACCGCACGGTGATCGCCTTCGCGGGCGACGGCTGCTTCATGATGTCGAGTCAGGAACTCGCCACGGCGATGCAATATGAATTGCCGGTGATTTTCATCGTCGTGAACAACGCGCAGTACGGAACGATCCGCATGCACCAGGAGCGGCATTACCCGAATCGCGTGCATGGGACGGGGCTGACGAATCCGGATTTCGTCGCGTTTGCGCGCGCGTTCGGCGCGCACGGCGAACTCGTCGAAACGACGGATCAGTTCATGCCTGCATTCGAACGCGCCCGGAATTCCGGCCTGCCCGCGTTGATCGAGATCCGCATTCCGCAGGATCAGAGCACGCCGGGCGCGACACTCGAACAAATTCGCCGGCAAGGACAGCGCTAAGAGACAAACTTTCAATCTTCTTGCAGACCGCTCCCGGTGGCAGTAGAGTAGCCAGTTCGAAAACACAGGGAGTTAGCGATGCTTAAGATTCTGGCGTTGTCATTGGCGTTGGGCTTTTCGGGCGCGGCTTTCGCGAAGGCCGACTGCACCGCGCATCCGAAGAGCGAGTGGATGAAGGAATCGGATGCCAAGGCTCAACTCGAGTCGCAAGGCTACAAGATTCGCAAGTTCAAGGTCGATGGCAACTGCTATGAGATCTACGGCCACGACAAGAACGGCAAGAAGGTCGAGATCTATTACGACACGAAGACGCTGGCTGTCGTGAAGTCGGAAGTCGAGTAAGCGTGACGGACTTTGCCCGCGTGAAAGTCTGGGACGCGTGGGTGCGGCTCACGCATTGGGCCGTGTCGGGCATCGTCTTGTGGAATCTGTTCGGGCCGACGGATTCCACGCATCGTTTGCTTGGATATGTCGCGGCGGCGCTCGTTGTCGCGCGTATCTTGTGGGGTTTCATCGGCTCGCGTCACGCGCGATTTTCCGCGTGGTGGCCGACGCGTTCGCATCTCTCCGACTATCTGAAATCGCTTGCGAACGGCAAGCCGATGCATCACGTTTCGCACAATCCGCTCGGCGGATTGATGGCGCTGTTTCTCTGGTTTCTGATACTCGCGCTCGCGGTGTCAGGCTGGATCATGAGGCTCGATGCGTTCTGGGGTGAGGACTGGCCGCAGGAGGTTCATACGTGGCTGTCGATTGCGGTCGAGGTTTGCGTATGCGTGCATGTCGCGGCGGCGGTGCTGATGAGCGTGTGGACGCGGGAGAATCTTATTCGCGCGATGGTGACGGGCCACAAACGCGACGCCGAAAACAAAAAAGCCTCGTGACCTGAATCACGAGGCTTTCTTTTTAGCTCAACCCGCAGCTCTTACTTCCCGCCCACGCTCTGCAACGTCGTCCACTTCCCGCCGACGACCTTGTACAGCGTGATGCCGCCGTTCTTCAGATCGCCCTTCGAGTCGTACGACAGGTGCTTAGCCGTCACGCCCTGCATGTCGGTTTTCGCGAGGAACGGCAGGTACTTCGCCGGGTCCGTCGAATTGGCCGCCTTCATCGCGTTGAACATCGCCATCGCGCCATCGTAGGCGTACGGCGAGTAGGTCTGCACGTCTTCGTTGAAGCGCTTCTTGTACTTCGCTTCGTAGTCCGCGCCGCCCGGCATTTCGTTCATCGGCAGGCCGGCGAGCGATGCCACCGTGCCTTCGGCCGCGTCACCCGCGATCTTGACGAAGGTGTCCGTCTTCACCATTTCGCCCGCCATCAGCGGCGCGCGGAAGCCGAGCGTCTTCATCTGCTTGACCATCGGGCCGGCTTGCGAATCCGCGCCGCCGTAGTACACGAGGTCCGGGTTCATCGACTTGATCTTGGTCAGAATCGCCTTGAAGTCGACAGCCTTGTCGTTCGTGAATTCACGGTCGACGATCGTGCCGCCCGCCGCCTTCGCCGCCTTCTCGAACTGGTCGGCGAGACCCTGGCCGTATGCCGTGCGGTCATCGACGATCGCGATCTTCTTGACCTTCAGGTTCTTCACCGCGAACTCGCCCGCGACCGAGCCTTGCTGCGTGTCGGAGGTCATCATGCGGAAGGCCGTCTTGAAGCCTTGGGTGGTGTATTCGGGCGCCGTCGCCATCGCGATTTCGGGGATGCCCGCGTTCGCGTAGATGCGCGATGCCGGGATCGTCGTGCCCGAATTGAAGTGGCCGAGCATGCCCTTGATACCGTCATCGACGAGGCGCTGCGCGACGGTCGTGCCCGTGCGCGGGTCGGCCTGGTCGTCGGCCGAGTTCAGCACGATGCGAACCGGCTTGCCGCCGATCGTCGGCTTCGTGGCGTTGAAATCTTCGACAGCGAGCGTGATGCCGTTCTGCATGTCCTTGCCGTAGTGCGCCTGCGCACCGGTCAGCGGTCCGGCGTAACCGACCTTCACGTCCTCGGCTTGCTGTGCGAATGCGGTCCCCGCGAGCGACAGGCCGGCGAGCGTCATGGCTGCTGCCAGCTTGGTCATCGTTTGCTTCATAGCTTCTCCTGGTTCCAGTGTGGATGGCAGCTTGTGCCGGGATCGCCGTGCCTGCTGCCGCTTGTTTGAATTCGTTTGAATCGAGCGCTCGAGGGGTGTCTCAACCGATCGTCATCAAATTCGCATTGCCGCCCGCCGCCGCCGTGTTCACGCTCACCGAGCGTTCCGTCAGCAGACGTTCGAGCGCGTAGTCTTCGCCATCGTGGCCAGCGTCGGCGAACGCTCCCGCAGCCACGCCCTGCACCGATACGATCGGTCCCGCGCGCTTCCCGACTTCCTTCACGAGCGACAGCAGTTCATCGCTGTCGCCTTCGAACAGAACGGCGTCGAAGTCCTCCGCCGCTCGGCGCACCTGGACATATGGCTTCAGCGATGCCGGTAGCGACGCCGCCAGTTGCTCGCCCGCCGATCCGCTGAACAACGCGCGGTTGCCCGTCGCGAGCGCGGCGGCCAGTTGCGCGCGCGCGCCGCTCGATGTCGCCGCCACGCACAGCACCGTGCCGCGCGCGCCGAGCGTGTACGTGTTGCGCTCGCCCGTCGGGCCGTTCAGAACTGCCGTCGCGCCTGCCATCACATGCTGCAGATAGCCATCGCAGCGCGCGGCCGTCTGCGGATCGCGTTCGCCGATCGCCCAGTCGCGCAACGCGGTGAGCGCCGCTGTGGGCGTGTCCTTCGACGCGGTTTGATCGACCACGAGCGTGCTCGCGAGCGACTTCGGCAGACCGGTCGGGCGTTTCGCCAGCAGGCGCTGCAAGTACAGCGCGCCGCCCGCCTTCGGACCCGTGCCCGACAAACCTTCGCCGCCGAACGGCTGCACGCCGACCACCGCGCCGATCACGTTACGGTTCACGTAGATGTTGCCCACATGCGCCCGCGCGATCACATGCGCGATGGTTTCGTCGATACGCGTATGGATGCCGAGCGTAAGGCCATAACCCGTCGAGCGAATTTGGTCGAGGAGTTTATCAAGGTTCGATCGGCGATAACGCACCACATGCAGCACCGGGCCGAACACTTCGCGCTTGAGCTCGTCGATGCTGTCGAGTTCGATGAGCGTCGGCGGCACGAACGTGCCTTGCGCGCACGCGTCCGGCAGCGGCAGTTGCGTGACGTTGCGGCCCTTGTCGCGCATCCCGGCGATATGCGCGTCGATGCCGCGCTTCGCGTCCGCATCGATCACCGGGCCGACGTCCGCCGAGAGACGATCCGGATTGCCCACCGCAAGCTGCTTCATTGCGCCGGTCAGCATTTCGAGCGTGCGATCGGCGACGTCGTCCTGCAGGCACAACACGCGCAGCGCCGAGCAGCGCTGGCCGGCCGAGTCGAACGACGATTGCAGCACGTCCGCGACGACCTGCTCCGCGAGCGCCGACGAATCGACGATCATCGCGTTCTGGCCGCCGGTTTCGGCGATCAGCGGAATCGGACGGCCGTCCGGGTCGAGGCGCTCGGACAGCGTCTTGTTGATGAGGCGGGCGACTTCCGTCGAGCCGGTGAACATGACGGCGCGCGTGCGCGGATCGGCGACCAAAGCCGCGCCGACCGTTTCGCCGTTACCCGGCAGCAGTTGCACCGCGCCCGCGGGCACGCCCGATTCGCGCAGAATGCGCACGGCTTGCGCGGCGATCAGCGGCGTTTGTTCGGCGGGCTTCGCGAGCACCGGATTGCCGGCCGCGAGCGCAGCGGCGACCTGACCCATGAAGATCGCGAGCGGGAAGTTCCACGGGCTGATACACACGACCGGACCGAGCGGACGATGTGTATCGTTCGAAAATTCGGCGCGTATCTGCGACGCGTAGTAACGCAGAAAATCGATGGCCTCGCGAATCTCCGCGATCGCGTTCGGCAAGGACTTGCCCGCTTCGCGCACGACGAGGCCCATCAGCGTGTGCATCTGCGCTTCGAGCAGATCAGCGGCGCGCGCGAGGCAATCGGCGCGGTCTTCGACGGGCGTCGCCTGCCAGATCGGCGCGGCGGCCACGGCGTTGGCGATCGCTGCGCTCACCTGTTCCGGCGATGCTTCCACGACCGTGCCGACGATATCGCGCAGGTCCGACGGATTGCGCACGTCACGCGCCGGCTTGCCGTTCTCGATGATCGTGCCGCCTTCCAGCATCGGTTCGGCGCGCCAAGGATGATGCGCGCTCGCGAGCAACGCCGACGACAGCGACGCCAGCCGATGCTCGTTCGACAGATCGAGGCCCATCGAGTTGAAGCGCTCGTTGCCGTACAACTGACGCGGCAGCGGAATCTTCGCGTGCGGCGCGCCGAGCGGCGTGATCTCCTGCGCTTCGTCGATCGGATCGCGCACGAGCTCCTTCACCGGAATGGATTCATCGGCGATGCGGTTCACGAACGACGTGTTCGCGCCGTTCTCCAGCAGGCGGCGCACGAGATACGCGAGCAGCGTCTCGTGCGTGCCGACCGGCGCATACACGCGGCACGGACGATTCAGCTTGTCGCGGCCGGTCACTTCTTCGTAGAGCGGCTCGCCCATGCCGTGCAGGCACTGGAATTCGTACTGGCCGGGATAGTAGTTCTGTCCCGCGAGGTGATAGATCGCGGACAGCGTGAACGCGTTGTGCGTCGCGAATTGCGGATAGACGGCATCCGGCGCGCCGAGCAGCTTCTTCGCGCACGCGAGATACGAGATGTCCGTGTAGATCTTGCGCGTGTAGACCGGATAGCCTTCGAGGCCATCGACTTGCGCGCGCTTGATTTCCGTATCCCAGTACGCGCCCTTCACGAGGCGAATCATCAAGCGATGGCGGCTGCGGCGCGCGAGATCGATCAGATAGTCGATCACGAACGGGCAGCGCTTCTGATAACCCTGCACTACGAAACCGATGCCGTTCCAGCCCGCCAGTTCCGGATCGAAGCACAGCGCTTCGAGCAGGTCGAGCGAGATTTCGAGGCGATCGGCTTCCTCGGCGTCGATGTTCAAGCCGATGTCATAGCGCCGCGCCAGTTGCGCGAGCGAGCGCACGCGCGGCAGCAACTCGGTCATCGTGCGTTCCTGCTGCGAGCGCGAGTAACGCGGATGCAGCGCGGAAAGCTTGATCGAGATGCCCGGGCCTTCGTAGATGCCGCGCCCGCCCGCTGCCTTGCCGATCGCGTGGATCGCCTGCTCGTAGGACGCGTAGTAGCGCTGCGCGTCTTCTTCCGTCGTCGCGGCTTCGCCGAGCATGTCGTAGGAATAGCGGAAACCGCGCGCCTCGTACTTGCGGCTGTTCGCGAGCGCTTCGGAAATCGTCTCGCCGGTGACGAACTGCTCGCCCATCAGGCGCATCGCCATGTCGACGCCCTTGCGGATCAGCGGTTCGCCGCCGCGGCCGATCAGACGCGTGAGCGCGGAGGACAGGCCCGCTTCGCTGTTGGTCGTCACGAGCTTGCCGGTGATCATCAGGCCCCACGTCGCCGCGTTCACGAACAGCGACGGCGCCTGGCCCATGTGCGATTTCCAGTCGCCCTTGCTGATCTTGTCGCGGATCAGCGCGTCGCGCGTGGCGCGGTCCGGAATGCGCAGGAGCGCTTCGGCGAGGCACATCAGCGCGACGCCTTCCTGGCTCGACAGCGAGAACTCGTGGATCAGCCCTTCGACGCCGCCGCCCGAGCTTTTCGCCCGCAGCGCTTCGACGAGCTTCGTCGCGAGCTTTTCGGTTTCGGCGGCGACGGTCGCGGGCAGGCGCGCCTGGCCGATCAGGAACGGCACGCACTCCGGCTCCGGCCGGCGATACGCAGCCGTGATCGCCGCGCGCAGCACGGATTGCGGCTGCACGTTCTGCGCGAAATCGAGGAAAGGATGCGGCGCGCCGTCTTCGTCGCCATCGACGGGCGTGGTATCGGCCAATTCGGACGAGCCGTTCGCGCCCGACAGCTCAGGCGGGAGCTGACCGTGTTCGATGCGCTCCAGATAAGCGAAGATCGCCTGCTTGATCAGCCAGTGTGGAGTGCGCTCGAGGCGCGTCGCGGCATCTTTGAGCCGGGAACGCAGCAGATCGTCGACTTTGACGCCTAGGGTTGTGCTCGCCATATTTCCTTCGTTTGCCGGTCGTGCCCAACCCGGCCCATGACTAAAAAGTTGGCGAATCGTACTCCGCTGATTTAAAAGGTGCAACCGAGATTTTCGCTAGGGTTGCACCACAATGAAACCCTTATGGAACAAGGCTTTGAGCAGCGCACCGCCGGCTATCGGTTGGCGCCTGTCGCCTAGTAGTTTCCCTAGTCGGGAATTTTCGAGACACGCCCTACGTAAATCCTTTAACGCCGCCGATATAAACGCAATGCGCCGCCCACGGCGCTGCCTTCGCCGTCAGCGCACGGCGACTTCGGGGAGAGCACGAGCATGAGCACTTGGATGGTGGTAACCGGCGTTTGGGCGATGGTCGCAGTCTGCGTCGTGCTGTTCGTTCGGGGCGCGTCGCCGCACGTTCGCCGATCCGATGACGCTTCCGACCGGGGTGGCCGGGCCGCGCGCGACGTAGTCTGACGCGCCTTTTATCGACTCAAACGTCCAGCGGATCGACTTCGACGTTCCATCGCAGTACGCCCTTGAGCGAGCGCAGCGCCGGTTGCCACGCGCGCAACGACGCCTGCAACGCCGCTCGCGACGCACTTTCGAGCAGCAGTTGCGCCCGATGGACATTGAACACTTTGACGATGGTAAGCGGCACCGCATCGTAGACGGTCACGCGATCCGCGCCGGGTAAAGGTGCGAACGCCGCCGCCGCATCCTCCAGAAACTTGAGCGCGGCTTCGAGCGTGCGGCCTTCGGCACGCAACATCGCCTGATAGACGAACGGCGGCAGGCGCGCGTCGCGCCGCTCGGCGAGCGTCGAGTTGGCGAAACCCACATAGTCTTGCCGAGAAAGCGCCTGATACAGCGCGTGACGCGGATAGCGTGTCTGAATCATCACTTCGCCTGGCAAGCCCGCCCGTCCCGCGCGGCCGCTCACCTGCGTCAATTGAGCGAAGAGCCGCTCGCTCGCGCGAAAGTCGTGCGAGAAGAGCGCGGTGTCGGCGTTGAGCACGCCGACGAGCGTCACACGCCGGAAGTCGTGGCCCTTCGCGATCATCTGCGTACCGACGAGAATATCGACCTCGCCCGCGTGAACATCGGAGAAGAGCGCTTGCGCACTACCCTTGCGGCGCGTGCTGTCGGCGTCGATGCGCAGCACGCGCGCGCCCGGCACCACGCTCGCTAGCGTTTCCTCGACGCGCTGCGTGCCGCGGCCCATCGGCGCGATATCGATGTTGCCGCAGTCAGGGCACGACTTCGGAATGCGCGATTCCCAACCGCAGTGATGGCAGCGCAGCGCCCGCTCGGGCTTGTGCAGCACGGCGTAGGCGCTGCAGCGCGGACAGCCCGCGACCCATCCACAGGCGTCGCAAGAGAGAATTGGCGCATAGCCGCGCCGATTCAGAAAGACGAGACTCTGTTCGCCACGCTCGACGCGCGTTTTCAGCGCGGCGATGAGCGGACCCGCGAGCCCTTCGACCGATGCGCGGCCGCGTCGTCTTTCCTCTTCCAGATCGATGAGCTTCACGGTCGGCAACGCCGCTTCGGCGACGGCCCGGCGCGTAAGCGTCAATCGCGTGTAGCGGCCCTGCTCCGCCTGCCACCAGGTTTCGAGCGACGGCGTCGCCGAGCCGAGCACGACGGGAATATCGAGCTGTTTTGCACGATAGATCGCCAGATCGCGCGCCGAGTAGCGCAGACCCTCCTGCTGCTTGTAGGCAGGATCGTGCTCTTCATCGACGACGATCATCGCCAGTTGCGGCATCGACGCGAGAATCGCGAGACGCGTGCCGAGCACGATGCGCGCGCTGCCCGTGTGCGCCGCCAGCCAGTTGCGCGCGCGCTCGCCTTCGGCGAGACCGCTGTGCATCGTGACGATGGAACCGTCAGCGAGCGCCGAAAAACGCGCGCGGAACGCGGCTTCGAACTGCGGCGTCAGGTTGATTTCGGGAACGAGAACGAGCGCTTGCGCGTCCGGCCGGGCGGCGAGCAAAACGGCGAGCGCATGCAGATAGACCTCGGTTTTGCCGCTGCCCGTGACGCCGTGGAGCAAGAACGGCGCGAAGCCTTGCGCGCCGGAAATCGCATCGACGGCATCGCGTTGTTCGTCAGTCAGCACCGGCAGCGGCGCGGCGCCGGTCGGGAGCACTTGCGCAGTCGCATCCGACTCGACGGTTTGTGTCGTCGCCGTCTCGATCCAGCCGCGCGCGAGCCAGTCATCGAAAGTCACGCTCGCTTTGGGATGCAGCGCGCGGGCATCGGAAAGAGCGAGGAACGGCTGCTCCGCGAGCGCTTCGGCCAGACGGCGCAGGGCGCTGGCGCGCACGGGCAACGCGTCGGGAAGTTGCGCGCGTCCCTCCGGCAAAAGCCGGTAGCGCGGCTCCACGGCGAAAAGTCGATTCCAGCGCGAGGCGTCGCGCAACGCCTGAGGCAGCGCGGGCAGCGCGACTTCGCCGAGTCCACGCTGGTAGTAATCGGCAGCGAAAGCCGCAAGCGCGATCCAGGCGTCGGACAGCGGCGCGCAGCCGTCGCAGATTGCGCTAACGGCGCGCAGTTTTTCGGCGGGCACGTCGCTTGAATGGGCGATTTCGCAGATCAGCCCGACGACCTCGCGTCGCCCGAACGGCACCTGCACCAGCATGCCGACCGCAGGCGCGTCCGGCAGCGCATAGCGGTAGTCGAACAGCACGGGCATCGGCTGATCGACGGCGACGCGCACGAAAAGGCCAGTCACCGCGCACGACCCCGCGTACAACGGTCCGACACTGGAATCTGCTTGAACGGGGCGAAGTTAAAGTGAAACATCAGAATCGTCTGTAAACCGCCGATTATTTTTGGATTTCCGATGCTTTCCACAGGCCTGTGGATAACTTTGTTGAGAAGTGCGTTCGACGTCGCCGCAAACAATGTCACGAAACCCTTATGTGCGCTGGCCCACATTTCGGGCAAAGCTCTCGAAATTTCTTAAAAATCATAGGGTTGAAGCATACATAGAGACACGTTATTGGTTGCTGGAGGCCATACGTCTGATGGCGCGCCGCAGCGAACGAAATGTGCATAAGTTCAGTCTTGACATCGAGGAACGCCGCCTGAGATGGGCGATGCGGACGAAATGTTCCAGCCCTCGATTGCCGATTCCGAAGCGCCGACATTGCGCTGCAACATGCACTCGCAACGCCGGCTCTTGTATATGAGCTACCGCGTGGCTTGTTTCGCGCGCATCGCACGGCTATGACGATGGACTTCGTCGACGAGCTCCGCGACGCTCTCCGGCGGCGTGAACTGCGAGATTCCGTGGCCCAGATTGAAGACGTGGCCCGGAAAATTCCCGAAACTCTCGAGCACAGTGCGCGCTTCTGTACGGATCGCCGCGGGCGGCGCGAAGAGCACGTTCGGATCGATGTTCCCCTGCAGCGCCACGCGTGCGCCCACCTTTTCTCGCGCCTTGCCCAGATTCATGGTCCAGTCGAGACCGACCGCATCGACGCCCGTCGCGGCGATTTCCTCGATCCACAATCCGCCGCCCTTCGTAAAGGTGATGACGGGCACGCGCACGCCGCCGTGCTCGCGCTTCAGACCCGCGACCACCTTCGCGATGTATTCGAGCGAGAAGCGTTGATACGCGCCATCGGCGAGCGCACCGCCCCACGTGTCGAAGATCATGACGGCCTGCGCGCCCGCTTCGATCTGCGCATTCAGGTACGCCGTCACGGCTTGCGCGTTCACATCGAGGATGCGGTGCATCAGGTCCGGACGCGCATAAGCCATCGATTTGACCGTGCGGTGATCGTCCGAACCGCCGCCTTCGACCATGTAGCACGCGAGCGTCCACGGGCTGCCGGAGAAACCGATCAGCGGGACCTTTTGACGGCCTTGTGCGTCGGTGAGCGCGCGGCGGATCTGGCGCACGGCGTCGGTGACATAGGAGAGCGTCGCGCCGATGTCCGGCACGGCGAGGCGCTTCACGTCGTCCTCGGTGCGCACGGTGCGCTCGAAACGCGGACCTTCGCCCTGCACGAAATTCAGGCCGAGGCCCATCGCGTCGGGGACGGTAAGAATGTCGGAGAAGAGAATCGCGGCGTCGAGCGGAAAGCGTTCGAGCGGCTGAAGCGTCACTTCGGTCGCGTAGTCGGGATTCTTCGCGAGCCCGAGAAAACTCCCCGCACGGGTGCGCGTCGCGTTGTACTCCGGGAGATAGCGCCCCGCCTGGCGCATCAGCCAGATCGGCGTGTAGTCGGTCGGCTGGCGCAGGAGCGCGCGCAGGAAGGTGTCGTTCAGAAGAGTGTGTGGCACGTCGCTCGATGCTGAAGGCAAAGAATCATTCATTCTACCGGACCGGCCGGGCGTTTTCGTTGACTGAGCCCGGCAATTCGGGAAGTCTCATGCAGCGCGGCCTATGCGTTTCGGACGAGTATCCGGCGACGCGAACGCCTCGGTATCATCGACGGAACCCTACAACTAGAACCAGGAGAATAGATGCAACGCACGTCTGTCAGTCTCGCCGCCTCGGCCCTTGTCATGTCGCTCGCGCTCCCCGGCGTCGCGCACGCTCAAACGGTTCAGGCGGGCACCGTAGCCGGCGCGAAACCCGCCGCGCCCGCGCCAGTTGCAGCACCCTCGCGGCTCGACGATATCCTCGCGCGCCACACGCTGCGCGTCTGCACGACGGGCGACTACAAGCCGTACTCCTTCCTGCGTCCGGACGGCCAGTTCGAGGGGATCGACATCGATCTCGCGGAGAGTCTCGCGAAGTCGCTCGGCGCGAAGGCGGAGTACGTGAAGACGTCGTGGTCGAACCTGATGAACGATTTCGTCGCCAAGTGCGATATCGCCGTGGGCGGCGTCTCGACCACGCTAGAGCGGCAGAAGCGCGCCTTCTTCACGGCGCCGTACATGGAAGACGGCAAAACGCCGATTGTCCGTTGCGACGATGTCGACAAGTACCAGACCGTCGCGCAGATCGATCAGCCGAACGTGCGCACGATCGTCAATCCGGGCGGTACGAACGAGCGCTTCGCGAAGCAGTTTTTCCCGCACTCGCAGTTGATCGAGTACCCGGACAACGTGACGATCTTCAAGCAAATCCTCGAAGGCAAAGCGGACGTGATGGTCACGGACGCATCCGAAACGCTGCTCCAGCAGAAGCTCAATCCCGGGCTGTGCTCGGTGCATCCGGACAAGCCGTTCCAGTTCGGCGAAAAGGCGTATCTGTTGCCGCGCGGCGATGTACCGTTTCAGCAGTATGTCGATCAGTGGCTGCATCTCGCCCGGTCGTCGGGCGAGTTCCAGGCCGTCTATGACAAATGGTTGAAGTAACGCTCAGCGCGCGGCGCGCACGAGTTCGCCTGCGCGCGTGCCGATCTTGCGCAGCCAGCCGAGCGCCGCTTCCGACTGCGAGTGCATGCGCCCGAATCCGTGCGTCATGGCGTGCGCTTCGATCATCTCGACGCGGCCGCCGTTGGCTTCCAGGAAACGCTTGAGTTCGAAGGCGTCGTCGTAGAGCGGATCGTAGGCCGCCGCGACGACGAGCGCAGGCGCCGGCGTGCGCTCGAACGGCTCGGACAGCGGGAACGCGCGCACGTCGTGCTCTTCTGGCGCATCGCCCGATAGAAATTGCGTCCAGTACCACTTCATTTCATCGTTCGTGAGCCCCGGACCGTTTGCATTCGCGATGCAACTGGGGCTTTCGAACTGGCGGCGCATCACCGGATAGAACAGCAATTGCAAGCCGACGAGGCCAGCCACGCGCTCGTTCGCCGCGCGCGCCGCGACGACCGCCAGATGCGCGCCCGCGCTGTCACCGCCGACGGCCAGCCTGTCGACCGCGAAACCGAGCCGCGATCGATGCTCCGCGAGCCAGATCAGCGCGTCGAGCGCGTCCTCGCACGGCGCAGGAAACGGATGCTCCGGCGCGAGGCGGTAATCGACGCTCGCCACGGCGCATTGCGAATCCTGTGCGAGCCGTGCGACGAGCCCATCGTGCGTGTCCAGGTCACCGACCACCCAGCCGCCGCCGTGAAAGTACACGATGAGCGGCAGCGGCCCCTGCGCGCCCGTCGGCCTGTAGACCCGCGCGGCGAGCGTGCGTCCTTCGAGAGCGATATCGATGTTTTGCGCAATCACGGCATCGTCAGGCTTTCGGGCGTAAGCTTTTGCAATGTTGCTGAAGCGGTCTCGCACCGTCCGCGCATCCGCATCGGGCGCCAAAGCCGGGAAGGCTTCGTCGACGGCGCGGTAGTAACGGAGCAAGGCTGCGTCGATCGTCATGCGTGTCTCCATAGCGTTTTCTCGTTAAATGATCATTTGCGGGCAACTTGCGCATCGATTTCATGCGTCCGCACGTTCGATTTTCGCGGAAATCCAAAAATATCGCTCTGGTCCGAAAATCGGCATTTGGCGGCGAGGTCAGGCCGATCGAATAAATGATCCGAATAACAGACAATATATCCGTGAAAATCGGATGATTCGCGCGACAAAATTTCCCCTCCGCCTTATCCGACGCGGGTTACAACCTGAAACACTTTGTTACGGCGACTCTGAATCAATTCGCCCACAATCTGTGAAACGGTTTCAACACGGATGTATTGGGCTGCGCTGTGCGAAAGTCGCGTGGTCCGATAGCTGGCTGTGGCCTAAGCGCTCAGATTTTTGGGGCATCGGTGTTGGGATCGTTATTCGAATGTAATCCGTTCGAAATCCCACGTGTGGTCTCCTCGCGCTAACCCCGTAGCGTGTGGTTTTTAGCGGGCTCCAGGCCCGCTTTTTTTTCGCCCGGACAAACGTTTGCGTTTCTTGAGAGATTCAGAACTCGAACGTTTCATCCAATGACAGAAGGGAGCGCCGCGGCGCTCCCTTCGTCGTTTCGTGATTTCGAATGCCGTGAGGCTCAGGCCGTCTTGGTTTCGGCGAGCTTCAGTTCATCGATCATGCGCGCGCGCATCACGAACTTTTGCGCCTTGCCGGTGACGGTCATCGGCAATTCGTCGACAAAGCGGATATAGCGCGGAATCTTGTAATGCGCGATCTGCCCTTTGCAGAAGTCACGAATCTCGTCCTCGCTCGCTTGTTCGCCGGGACGCACGACGATCCACGCGCACACTTCCTCGCCGTACTTCTGATCCGGCACGCCGAACACCTGCACCGACTGGACCTTCGGATGGCGGAACAAAAACTCCTCGATTTCGCGCGGATAGACGTTCTCGCCGCCGCGAATCAGCATGTCCTTGAGGCGTCCGACGATGTTGCAATAGCCTTCGTCGTCGAGCGTCGCGAGGTCGCCGGTGTGCATCCAGCCGTCGACGATCGCCTCGTCCGTCTTGGATTCGTCGCCCCAGTAGCCCTTCATCACCGAGTATCCGCGCGTGCAGAGTTCGCCAGTCTCGCCGACGGGCACGATGTTGCCCGATGGATCGACGATCTTCACCTCGAGATGCGGCTGAATGCGTCCGACGGTCGTCGTGCGCTTGTCGAGCGGATCGGTGGTCGAACTCTGGAACGACACCGGGCTCGTCTCGGTCATGCCGTACGCGATGGTGATCTCGCTCAGGTGCATCGTCGAAACCACGCGTTTCATCGTTTCGATCGGGCACGGCGAGCCTGCCATGATGCCCGTGCGCAGACGGCTCAGATCGTACTTCGCGAAATCGGGGTGATCGAGTTCGGCGATGAACATCGTCGGCACGCCGTGAAGCGCGGTGCATTTTTCGTCGTGGACAGCGGCGAGCGTCGCGCCGGGGTCGAACGCTTCGCCCGGAAATACCATCGTGCAGCCGGTCGACACGCACGCGAGCACCGCCAGCACCATGCCGAAGCAGTGGTAGAGCGGCACCGGGATGCAGAGCGAATCCTGCTCGGTGAGGCGCATCGCCATCGCGATATAGCGCGCGTTGTTGACGATGTTTCGATGCGTGAGCGTCGCGCCCTTCGGATTGCCCGTCGTGCCGCTCGTGAACTGGACGTTAATCGCGTCGTCCGGACCCAGCTTCGCTTCGAGCGCGTCGAGCTTCGCTGCGTCGAGTTGGGTGGCGCCCGTGCGCATCACATCGTCGAAGTTGAGCATCCCGGGCGTCTTGCCATCGCCCATGCGGATGACGGCGCGCAGTTCCGGCAGCTTCGCGGCATCGAGCGCGTTCGGCGCGGCGTGGGCGAGTTCGGGCGCGAGCGTCTGCAACATCTCCAGATACTTCGATGACTTGAACTGCTCAGCCGCGATGATCGCCTTGCAGCCGACCTTGTTCAGCGCATATTCGAGCTCGGCCAGCCGGTACGCCGGATTGATGTTGACCAGCACCGCGCCCATGCGCGCAGTGGCGAATTGCGTAAGCAGCCACTCGGCGCGATTCGGCGACCAGATGCCGACGCGATCACCCGCCTGAATGCCAAGCGCGAGCAGCCCGCTTGCAAGCACGTCGACCTGGTTCGCGAACTCGCGCCAGGTCCATCGAATGTTCTGCTCGCGGAAGACCACGGCAGGTCGTTCAGGAAAGCGATTCGCGGTTTCGAGAAGAAAACGCGAGACGGTTGCGTCGCTCAGAGCGATGTCGGTCGCGCCGCGAACATGGGAAATGCCGTCACGCGGTTTGATCTGCGCGCCGGTCTGCGTCGGTTCAGTTGCCATCGATGGTCTCCGCCAATATGAGTCGCCGCCCGATGAAGGCTAATTGGAGGCTATTGTGCATCGCAAAGACGCGCGCGGGCATTGAGTGTTTCCCCGCAACGCCGTCCTGGGGAAGGCGAGTAAAACCTCGCCGAATCAATGCGTTACGCAGACTCTGCCATCGATACACATAACCGATATGCACTAATGCCTGCGCGATTTGCCGATTTGGAGCATAAAAAAAGCAGCCCGAAGGCTGCTTTCTTTGAACTGCTGAACGTCGCTTGACGCGTCACACTTAGTGCTTTGCGTGCGCCTTGCGCAGACGCTGGATCGCCGCGAGCTGAGCCGTCGCGTACGCGAGTTCCGCTTGCGCGGTCGCGTACTCGAGTTCCGAGGTGTTGTTTTGAATCGCTTCCTCGGCACGCTTTTTCGCCTGCTCCGCCTTCGCCTCGTCGAGATCGGCGCCACGGATGGCGGTATCGGCGAGCACGGTCACGATGCCCGGCTGGATTTCGAGAATCCCGCCTGCAACGAACACGAACTCTTCCGAGCCGTCTTCCGCCTCGATGCGCACTGCGCCCGGACGAATGCGCGTGATGAGCGGCGTGTGGCCGGGCAGAATGCCCAGTTCACCTGCTTCGCCCGGCAGCGCGACGAACTTCGCCTGGCCCGAGAAGATCTGCTCTTCCGCGCTGACGACGTCTACCTTGATGGTTGCCATTTATGTCGACTCCTGGATTGAGTGTAGTTCGCGGGCGTCAACCGTCAGACTGACGCCCTTAGAGACACCCAACCTTTACTGGATCTTCTTGGCCTTTTCGAAGGCTTCGTCGATCGTGCCGACCATGTAGAACGCTTGCTCCGGCAGATGATCGCATTCACCTTCGACGATCATCTTGAAGCCGCGGATGGTTTCCTTCAGCGGCACGTACTTGCCCGGCGAGCCCGTGAACACTTCTGCAACGTGAAACGGCTGCGACAGGAAACGCTGGATCTTGCGCGCGCGCGAGACCGACAGCTTGTCTTCCGGCGACAGTTCGTCCATACCCAGAATCGCGATGATGTCGCGCAATTCCTTGTAGCGCTGCAGCGTTTGCTGAACACCACGGGTGATCGCGTAGTGTTCTTCGCCGATCACGTGCGGGTCGATCTGACGCGAGGTCGAATCGAGCGGGTCCACTGCCGGATAAATACCCAGCGAAGCGATGTCACGCGACAACACGACGGTTGCGTCCAAGTGGCCGAAGGTCGTAGCCGGCGACGGGTCGGTCAAGTCATCCGCAGGGACGTACACGGCCTGAACCGACGTGATCGAGCCGGTCTTGGTCGACGTAATACGCTCTTGCAGCTTGCCCATTTCTTCAGCCAGCGTCGGCTGATAACCCACTGCCGAAGGCATACGGCCGAGCAGTGCGGACACTTCCGTACCCGCCAGCGTGAAACGATAGATGTTGTCGACGAAGAACAGCACGTCGAGGCCTTCGTCACGGAAGTGCTCGGCCATCGTCAGACCGGTCAGCGCGACGCGCAGACGGTTGCCCGGCGGCTCGTTCATCTGGCCGTAAACCAGCGCCACCTTGTCGAGAACGTTCGAGTCCTTCATTTCGTGATAGAAGTCGTTCCCTTCACGGGTACGCTCACCCACACCGGCGAACACGGAATAACCGCCGTGTTCCTTCGCGATGTTGTTGATGAGTTCCATCATGTTCACGGTCTTGCCCACGCCTGCACCGCCGAACAGACCCACCTTGCCGCCCTTCGCGAACGGGCAGATCAGGTCGATAACCTTGATGCCCGTTTCGAGCAGTTCGGTCGACGGCGACAGGTCTTCGAACGCCGGCGCCTTCTGGTGGATCGAGCGCATCGTTTCCGATTCGATCGGACCGGCTTCGTCGATAGGACGGCCGAGAACGTCCATGATGCGGCCGAGCGTCGGCTTGCCGACCGGCACGCTGATGGGCTTGCCCGTATTCTTGACCATCGTGCCGCGGCGCAGACCGTCGGAGGCACCCAGACAGATGGTGCGCACCACGCCGTCGCCCAGCTGCTGCTGGACTTCGAGCGTCAGTTCGGTGCCTTCCAGAATGAGCGCGTCGTAGATCTTCGGCATGTGCTCACGCGGGAATTCCACGTCGATAACGGCGCCGATGCACTGTACGATCTTGCCTTCTACCAAAGCAGTAGTACTCATCGCATTTCCTTTAGATACTGTGTTCTTTCAAGCGGTCAGCAAAATCAGACCGCTGCGGCGCCGCCGACGATTTCCGACAATTCTTTCGTAATCGCGGCCTGGCGGCTCTTGTTGTAGACGAGCTGCAGTTCGTTGATCACGGTCTTCGCGTTGTCCGACGCGGCCTTCATCGCGACCATGCGCGCCGATTGCTCCGACGCCATGTTTTCCGCGACCGCCTGGTACACGAGCGCTTCGACGTAGCGCACGAGCAACTCGTCCACCACGGTCTGCGCGTCCGGCTCGTAGATGTAATCCCACGAGGTCTTCGGCGTGACGCCGTCTTCGTCCTTCGCGTCGAGATCATCCACCGACAACGGCAGCAGCTGCTCGATCACCGCTTCCTGCTTCATCGTGTTGATGAAGCGCGTGTACGCCAGGTACACCGCGTTGATCTTGCCTTCCGAATACAGGTCGAGCTGCACCTTGATCGCGCCGATCAGCTTTTCCAGATGCGGCGTGTCGCCCAGTTGCGTGACTTGCGACACGACACTGGCCTTCAGGCGATTCAGGAACCCGAGACCCTTGCTGCCGATCGCCGACGCCTCGATCTTGACACCGCTCTGATCGAGTTCCTTGATCTTGCTCAGCGACGCACGCAGGACGTTCGTGTTCATGCCGCCGCACAGACCCTTGTCGGTCGTGACGAGGATCAGGCCGGCCGTCTTCACGCCCTTGTTCTCGACCATGAACGGGTGGCGATACTCAGGGTTCGCCTTGCTCATGTGCGATGCGATTGCGCGGACCTTGTCGGCATACGGACGGGCGGAACGCATACGCTCCTGGGCGCGGCGCATCTTGGATGCGGCGACCATTTCCATCGCTTTCGTGATCTTGCGCGTGTTTTGCACGCTCTTGATCTTGCCGCGAATTTCCTTCATTCCAGCCATTGCTTACTCCTTGATCGAAGCCGCGCGACGTTCAACGACATCGCGCGTTGCTCCTCAGTCCCGATCAATAAGCGCCCGACTTCTTGAAGTCCTTCAGCGCGGCATGCAGTGCGCCTTCGTCGTCCTTCGACAAGTCTTTGTTGTCTTCGATGCGCTTAATCAGATCGGCGTGGCTGGTCTTCAGGAATTCGCGCATGCCCTTTTCGAACGGCAGAACTTGCGAGACTTCGAGATCGTCCAGATAGCCATTGTTGGCAGCGAACAGCGCGACAGCCAGTTCCCACACCTGCAGCGGCTGATACTGCGGCTGCTTCAGCAGTTCCGTCACGCGGCGGCCGCGTTCGAGCTGCTTGCGGGTGGCTTCGTCGAGGTCCGATGCGAACTGCGCGAACGCAGCCAGCTCACGATACTGCGCGAGGTCGGTACGGATACCGCCCGACAGCTTCTTGATGACCTTGGTCTGAGCCGCACCACCGACGCGCGACACCGACACGCCCGCGTTGATTGCGGGGCGGATACCGGCGTTGAACAGGTCGGTTTCGAGGAAGATCTGGCCGTCGGTGATCGAGATCACGTTCGTCGGAACGAACGCGGTCACGTCGCCGGCTTGCGTTTCGATGACCGGCAATGCCGTCAGCGAGCCGCTCTTGCCCTTGACTTCGCCGTTGGTGAACTTTTCGACGTACTCTTCCGAGACGCGCGCCGCACGCTCGAGCAGACGCGAGTGCAGATAGAACACGTCGCCAGGATACGCTTCACGGCCCGGCGGACGGCGCAGCAGCAGCGAAATCTGGCGATACGCCCAAGCCTGCTTGGTCAAATCGTCATAGACGATCAGCGCATCTTGACCGCGATCGCGGAAGTATTCGCCCATCGTGCAGCCGGCGTACGGCGCGAGGTATTGCATCGCGGCCGATTCCGAAGCCGAAGCCGCGACGACGATGGTGTACGCCATCGCGCCGGTTTCTTCGAGCTTGCGCACCACGTTCATGATCGACGAAGCCTTCTGGCCGATCGCGACGTAGATACAGATGAGGTCCTTGCCCTTTTGGTTGATGATCGCGTCGACGGCCACCGCGGTCTTGCCGCACTGACGGTCGCCGATGATCAGCTCACGCTGGCCACGGCCGATCGGCACCATCGAGTCGATCGACTTCAGACCCGTTTGCACCGGCTGCGACACCGACTTACGCCAGATCACGCCCGGAGCGATCTTTTCGATTGCGTCCGTAGCTTTCGCGTTGATCGGGCCCTTGCCGTCGATCGGGTTGCCGAGCGCATCGACCACACGGCCGATGAGTTCCGGACCGACCGGCACTTCGAGAATGCGGCCCGTCGTCTTGACGATGTCGCCTTCCGAGATGTGCTCGTATTCACCGAGAATAACGGCGCCGACCGAGTCACGTTCGAGGTTCAGCGCGAGGCCGAAGGTGTTGCCCGGGAATTCGAGCATTTCGCCCTGCATCACGTCCGACAGGCCGTGGATACGCACGATACCGTCGGTCACGGAGATCACGGTGCCCTGGTTGCGAACATCCGCGCTCGCTTCAAGGCCCTGGATCCGGCTCTTGATCAGCTCGCTGATCTCAGAGGGATTGAGTTGCATTATTCGCTCCTGATAGTCAATTCTGTTGCGTGCCAGCTTCAGACACGGTCGATCGCTTAAGCGGTCAGAGCCGTCTGCATGCTGGCGAGGCGCGCGCGGACCGAGGTATCGAGCACTTCGTCGCCAACCGTCACGCGAACGCCGCCGATCAGCGACTGATCGATTTCGACGATCGGCTTCAGCTTGCGCTGGAACTTGCGTTCGAGGCTTGCAACGAGGTCGTTCAACTGTTCGCCTTCGAGGGGGAACGCGCTCACGATGTGAGCATCGGCAGCACCTTCACGGGCGTTCTTCAGCTCGTCGAACTGGACGGAGATTTCCGGCAGCAGCGACAGGCGATGGTTCTCGACCAGCATGCCGACGAAGTTCTTCGCCTGAGCATTGCTTTGTGCCAGCGGCGACTTCACTGCGGCGAGCAGGAGATCGACGATCTGCTGTCGGTTTACCTTCGGGCTCGAAGCGACCGATTCCACTTCGGGCAGACGCGCAACCTGTGCCAGCTCCTCGACGAAGGTGGACCAGCCCGCGAGATCGCCGGTTTCGGCTACGCGGAACAGCGCTTCTGCGTAAGGACGAGCGATGGTTGCAAGTTCGGCCATGATCAGAGCTCGGTTTTGAGTTGATTCAGCAGATCGGCGTGAGCTTTCTGATCGACTTCGCGCTTCAGAATTTGCTCGGCGCCCCTGACGGCAAGGGCCGCGACTTCGGCACGCAGCGTTTCGCGCGCCTTCACGACTTGCTGGTCGGCGTCAGCCTTGGCTTGCGCGACGATGCGCGCGGCTTCGGCCTGAGCGTTGGCCTTGATTTCTTCTGCGACTGCTGCGGCGCGCTTTTCGGCGTCGGCGATGCGCTGCTGGCCGTCGTTACGCGCTTGCGCGAGTTCCTGGTCGACGCGCTTGTGCGCCGCTTCGAGTTCCGCTTTGCCCTTGTCGGCGGCGGCGAGGCCGTCGGCAATCTTTTTCGAGCGCTCGTCGAGGGCGTTGATCAACGGCGGCCACACGAACTTCATCGTGAACCACGCGAGGATCAGAAACACGACCATTTGCGCAAACAGGGTTGCGTTGAGATTCACGGTGTTTCCTTAAACGTTGCTTGATCGGAGGTGAAACGGTTAAAAGGCGCTCATCGGCTTGTTGAGCTCGATCAGCGCCTCATCCGTTCCGTTCAGGCGTCTTTGCAAATCAGACGCACAGTTCCGAGGAACCTCAGCCTGCGAGCTTCGAGAGCAGCGGGTTCGCGAACGCAAACAGCATTGCCACACCAACGCCGATCAGGAACGCCGCGTCGATCAGACCAGCCAGCAGGAACATCTTGGTCTGCAGCGGGTTCATCAGTTCCGGCTGGCGAGCGCACGCTTCAATGTACTTGCCGCCCATCAGACCGATACCGATACAGGCGCCGATTGCACCCAGGCCGATGATGATGCCGATACCGATGGCGGTCAGACCCTGGATGTTGGCGATGAAAGCTTGCATGATCACTCCTTTGATTAAAGACTTTGGAACTGGATTTATAAAAAACGAAAACCTAAAACCTGAACGATTCCGGAACGTGCCGCAACGCGTCAGTGTGAGTCATGCGCCTGGCCGATATACACCAGCGTCAGCATCATGAAAATGAACGCCTGCAACAGCACGATCAGAATGTGGAAGATCGCCCAAACCGTGCCCGCGACCACGTGGCCGATGAAGCCGAGCACAGAAGCGTCCGCACCGAACGTCCACATGCTGCCCAGAAGGGCGATCAGCAGGAACAGCAGCTCGCCGGCGTACATGTTGCCGAAAAGCCGCATGCCGAGCGAAACCGTCTTGGCGACGAACTCGATGATGTTCAGCGCGAGGTTCGGAATCCACAGAAGCGGATGCGCGCCGAACGGAGCGGACAGCAGCTCATGCACGAAGCCGCCGGCGCCCTTGATCTTGAAGTTGTAGTAGATCATCAGCACGAACACGCCGAGCGCGATGCCGATGGTGCCGTTCAGATCGGCCGTCGGCACGATGCGATGATGCGGCAGCGCTTCCGACAGACCCAGCCAGCCGATGACACGGCCCGGCAAATCAACGGGGATGAAGTCCAGCGAGTTCATCAGGGCGACCCAGACGAACACGGTCAGCGCGAGCGGAGCGATGAAACGGCGGCTGCCGTGAATCATCGACTTCGACTGATCTTCGACCATTTCGACCAGCATCTCGATGGCGCACTGGAACCGCCCGGGAACACCGGAGGTCGCCTTGCGTGCGGCAAGACCGAGGATGAGGATGGTTACGAGACCGCACACGATCGACCAGAAAAGCGTGTCGAGATTCCAGACGTGGATGTCGAAAATCGACGTCTGTGCGTGCGTGGAAAGGTTCTGCAAGTGGTGCGCAATGTACTCGGACGGATCCAGAGCGTGCGTTCCTTCGCTAGCTGCCATATCGTTAAAGCCACCCAAATTGTCAAAAATCTTTCGCCGCCTGTCGCTTCCGAGCCGCCGCTTCGCTGAGCGGCTCCGGGTCGAGAGGCCTGAGTGCGGAACAGGGTCCGCACGTCTTCATATGTGATGCTACTTGCAACCTGTGCTGCAGGCACTTACCTGGGACGTCAAGAATCGTCACCGTAGCGCCATTGCAACCCAGTAAGTCTTCAGGGCGACGATGTACGTGACGAGCAGCGGCAACCACAACGCGCTCTTGTACCAGTACGCGACCGCCACGAACATGGCGATCGTCGCTCCCATCTTGAGCGCCTCGCCGATCATCCAGCTCATGATCGTCTCCGCGCCGCTCTTCGCCCTCAGGCGCGCGGCGAACAAAGCGCTCGGCACCCAGCAGATTGCTCCCCCCAGAAATGCGGACAGCGCAGCATCACCCGGCGGCTTGTAGAACAGCCACCAAAGCAGCGTCGCACCCAGGGACAAAACCATTTGCGCTGCCACGACCTTAAACGGCGTGACACGCGATGGACGACTCACCTCGGGCCCAAACAGCTTCTGTGCCTGATCCCGCGTGAGCGGAACGATATTGTTATCTTGCGCTTCGGCATCCCACGCGTCGGCAGACGAACTGCGCGGCTGATTTCCGGAGGCGTTCGCATCGCCGGTTGCGTGAGCGTTCGGCGCTCGATTTTCCTCTCGCACCGTCTTCAAACCTTCAACCAAGAGTCCGGAAAATCACCCTGCGCTTTCGCTGCGCTTTCGAGGTGGCCTAGCTGATAAATCCGGGCGATTGTAAGCGATTGTTGTCGCGGATTCAATAGTTTAGGTGTGTCAAAAGCCAAGCGGACGAAGCTTAGAAATCAATCTCAAAAGCGAGACTTTTCTTGCAATTGCAAGGAGATTCTCATTCGATGGCAGAGCCTTCGGTGAGCGTCAAACGAGCGCCCAACCGATGACCATTGCCACGATCCAGAATGGTATCGACACCATGTGAAACGGCATCCACATACCCTTTTCACCGGACAATCGCACGGCGATGAGATTGGCCAGCGAGCCGATCGCCACGCCGAATCCACCGACGCTGACACCGAATGCGAGCGCGCGCCAGTCCTTCGTGAATTCCGCGAGCACGATGGCCGCGGGCACGTTGCTGATCGCTTGCGAGAGCACGGCGCCGGCCGCATACGCGCGCGCTGGCGTGCCGATTCCAACTTGGGCGATGGCTGCGTGAATCGATGGCAACGCGGCCGCGCTACGCAGCACGATGAACATCATCACGAAGATGAGCAGCAGCAGCCAGTCGATCCTGAACACGATCTCGCGACGCCACAGCAGGAAGACGATCGCGAGCGCGGCAAGCGCCGGGCCGACATGATGCGCATCGGCGAGCGCCACGAATATAGCGAATGCAAGCACACTCACGCCGCACAACATGCGATCGACGCGGTGCTCTTCGACATCGCCGGATAGATCGAGCGGTTTCGCGCGGAACATCGCGAACGTGACGATGCCAAGCAGCGCCATCAACGCGGCGCATAGCGGCAGCATCGCCCACACGAACGCGGGGAAACCGACGCCGCCCGTTTGCCATAGAAAGAGGTTCTGCGGGTTGCCAAGGGGCGTGAGAATCGAACCCGCGTTGACCGAGAGCGCGATCACGATGACGAGCCGCTTGATCGGCAGCGGTGCGAGCTTGTGCAGCGACAATGTGAGCGGCACGACGGCAAAGAGCGCGACGTCGTTGGTCAGCACGGTCGAAAGCCCCGCAGCAAGCGCCACGAGCAGCAGCGCCAGGGTCCGCTCGCCATGAATGTGATGCACGAGCCGATGCGCCGCCCACATCAGGAATCCTGATAATTCGATCGCCTTCGTCAGAATCAGGAGGCCGGCTAGCGTGAGCACCGTCTGCCAGTCGACGAGACCGGGCAGCGACATCCACGGACGCGGATGCGCGATCTGCAGCGCGAGCAGCGCGAAGATGAGAATCGCGAGAACCGGCTCTTTCGAGACGGTCCTCCAGATAAGCGCGAGGAAGTCGGAACGCGTGCGCTTCGCGTTGAATTCGGACAAGATCCGTGCGAATCAGTTGGCGGGAGTCGGGGCTTCGATACTGCCGCGCAACTTGGTGAGGATGCCTTCGAGCGAGTCCAGATTGCCGAAATCGATCGTGACTTTGCCCCGCCCTCTTCCGCCCAATTTGATCTTCACGTTCGCGGAAAGTAGATCCGACAGCTCTTCTTCCAGACGACGCGTATCACGTCCGCCGTCGTTTGCGGCGCGTGCTTTTGTCGCAGGCGCTTCCTTGGTCGTCGCCGCCACCAAGCGTTCGGTTTCACGAACCGACAAACGGCGATTGACGACGTGATTGGCAAGCTGGATTTGCGTCGCCGCATCGACCGCGAGTAGCGCGCGCGCGTGGCCCATGTCGAGATCGCCGGCGAGAAGCATGGTCTGAACGGGCGATGCGAGGTTCAGCAAACGCAACAGATTCGATACGGCGCTGCGCGAACGCCCGACCGCTTCGGCCGCCTGTTCGTGAGTAAAGCGGAATTCGTCGAGCAGACGCTGGATGCCCTGCGCCTCTTCCAGCGGGTTGAGATCCTCACGCTGAATGTTCTCGATCAGCGCCATCGCGGCGGCGGCCTGATCTGGCACGTTTTTCACGAGCACCGGAACTTCGTCGAGTCCCGCAAGGCGCGCGGCACGGAAACGTCGCTCGCCCGCGATGATTTCATAGCGATCGTCGCCGATGGAGCGCACGAGAATCGGCTGCATCAGGCCCTGCGCGCGAATGCTCGCCGCGAGTTCCTGGAGCGCGCCCTCGTCCATCCGCGTGCGCGGCTGGTACTTGCCGGCCTGCATCTTATCGAGCGACAACACCGAGGGCGCGCCCTCGCCGCGCACGGCTTCCGTAATATCGACGCTGCCGCCGAGCAATGCATCCAGGCCTCGGCCTAGACCTTTCTTCTTCATCACAGCGCTCATTTCGGTTCCTCCGTCAGCGTTCTCTGTCGCATCGAATGGGTTTTGCTTAGTTGACGTTGAGCGCACGC
Organism: Caballeronia jiangsuensis; assembly: GCF_046030135.1. Taxonomy (NCBI): domain Bacteria; kingdom Pseudomonadati; phylum Pseudomonadota; class Betaproteobacteria; order Burkholderiales; family Burkholderiaceae; genus Caballeronia; species Caballeronia jiangsuensis. The sequence continues at coordinate 131,542 of NZ_JAQQDB010000011.1, read as the reverse complement.
ACACGCTCGATCATTTCCGTGCCGAACTGGATATACGCCTGCGCGCCGCGCGACGACTTGTCGAAAACGACGCCAGGCAGTCCGTAGCTCGGCGCTTCGGCAAGGCGCACATTGCGCGGGATCACAACGTCGAACAACTTGCTGCCAAAGTGTTCCTTCAATTGGTCCGACACTTGTTGCTGCAGCGTAATTCGGGGATCGAACATCACACGCAGCAGGCCGATGACCTTGAGATCGCGATTCAGATTCGCATGCACTTGCTTGATGGTGTTCACGAGGTCCGACAATCCCTCCAGTGCGAAATATTCACACTGCATGGGAATCACGACACCGTGGGCTGCGCACAGCGCGTTGAGCGTCAGCAACGAGAGTGCCGGGGGGCAATCGATCAGTACAAAGTCATAGTCATCGACTACCTCGGCGATCGCCGCCCGAAGGATGCCCTCGCGATTTTCCATCTGCACGAGTTCTACTTCGGCGCCCGCCAGCTCGCGGTTTGCGGGCAGTACGTCGTAGCCGACGGCTTCCGGGCGCGTACGCGCCTCGCGCAGCGTGACGCCATCGACGAGCACTTCATAGACAGTGTTCTCGCACGCGGCCTTGTTGATGCCGCTGCCCATGGTCGCGTTGCCCTGCGGGTCGAGGTCGATCAGCAACACGCGCTGGTCGAGCCCTGCGAGGCTGGCCGCGAGATTGACCGCTGTCGTGGTCTTTCCAACGCCGCCCTTCTGATTTGCGACGCAGAAGATTTTTGCCATCGTTTAGTGTCCTCGTTTTTCGCTGTCAGAAGATCAGCGTGCCTGGCTGGAATGCTGGATGGAACCTGTACGACGGACCGTCAAGCTGGCTCGACGGCAATCTCAACGATGTGTCGTTCCGCGTCGAGCATCGGAACGTTCAGTCGCCCGATGCCGAGCACTGTTGCGCCCGCCGGCACACGCGCGGCTTCGGCTTCGGGCCTGACGCCCTTCATCGCCAGAATTCGCCCATCGTCGGCAACCAGGTGACGCGCAAGTGTAACGAAATCGGAGAGCTCTGCGAATGCGCGCGACACGATTAAATCGAATTTTCCCGGGACTTCGACTCCCGGACGTAAACTTTCGACGCGACCAGTCACAACCGACAGATTGTTCAGACCCAATTGCACCTTAGCCTGCGACTGAAACGCGGTTTTCTTGTGAACGATGTCATTGAGCGTGACGCGCAGTTCCGGCAGCGCGATCGCCAGTACGATGCCAGGTAGGCCGCCTCCGGAGCCGACATCCAGCGCTGTGGCAGGCTTGCGCGCGGAGACTGCCGGAACGATCGCGAGCGAATCCAGGATGTGCTGAATCAGCATCTGCTGCGGATCGCGGATCGCCGTCAGGTTGTAGACGGAATTCCACTTGCCGAGCAGCGCGACGTAATCGAGAAGCTTCTGAATTTGCGAGGGCGACAGCGCAATATCGAGTTCGGCGACGCCCTTCTCGAGCGTCGTCGCCAAGGATGGATTGCGCTCCGTCATTGAACCGCCGTCGGGTTATCGGCAATCGAATCGTCGCCAGCCGCATTGCGACCACGGCGGCCAGCGCCGCGCTTCAGATGAACCATGAGAAGCGAGATCGCGGCCGGCGTGATGCCCGAGATACGCGAAGCCTGCCCGATCGTCTCCGGGCGATGCTGAATGAGTTTCTGGCGGGCCTCAAAGGACAAACCTCGGACTTCGTTATAGTCGAGAGCTTCCGGCAGGCGCGTATTTTCCTGCGCTCCATTCCGCACGATTTCGTCCGCCTGACGATCGATGTAGCCCTGATATTTCACACCAATTTCGATCTGCTCCTTGATCTGAGCGAGCAGGATCGGATCATCAGCGAGTGATGTCTCGGGACCGCAAGCGCCATCACGGAGCGAACAGATTCCGTCGTAAGAAACGCCGGGCCGTCGCAGAAGATCGGCAAGACTATATTCGTGATCGATCGGCTTACCCAGTAACACTGTCGCCTCTTCCGCCGGAAGCGTCTTCGGATTGACCCACGTAGAACGAAGGCGTTGTGTTTCACGTGAAACAGCATCGCGCTTGCGGCTGAAGGCGTCCCAGCGGACGTCATTGACGACACCCAACTCGCGCCCGATCTCCGTCAGACGCATATCCGCGTTGTCTTCGCGCAGCGACAGGCGGTACTCGGCGCGACTCGTGAACATCCGATACGGCTCTGACACACCACGCGTGACGAGATCATCGACAAGGACGCCTAGGTACGCTTGATCGCGGCGCGGCGACCAGGCTTCTTTCCCTTGAACCTGCAAACCCGCGTTGATACCCGCCAGCAAGCCCTGAGCAGCAGCCTCTTCGTAGCCAGTCGTACCATTGATCTGCCCTGCAAAAAACAGTCCGTTGATCGCCTTCGTTTCGAGCGAAGCCTTCAACGCGCGCGGATCGAAATAGTCATATTCGATCGCGTAGCCAGGTCGCAGGATGTGCGCATGCTCAAGGCCGCGCATCGAGCGAACGAGTTCGAGCTGGACGTCAAAAGGCAGACTGGTGGAAATGCCGTTCGGATAGAATTCATTCGTGGTCAACCCTTCCGGCTCCAGAAAGATCTGGTGCGCGTCCTTCGAAGCAAAACGATGAATCTTGTCTTCGATAGACGGGCAATATCGCGGTCCGACGCCTTCGATCACGCCTGTATACATCGGCGACCGATCGAGCCCGGAGCGGATGATGTCGTGCGTCTGGGCGTTCGTGTGAGTCACCCAGCAAGGCAGTTGACGCGGATGCTGCTCCACGCGCCCAAGGAACGAGAACACAGGGATCGGATCAAGATCGCCCGGCTGCTCTTCGAGCTTGGAAAAATCGATCGTCCGGCCATCGATTCGCGGAGGCGTGCCCGTCTTGAGACGGCCTTGGGGCAGCTTTAGCTCCTTGAGCCGCGCCGAAAGCGATACTGCGGCAGGATCGCCCGCCCGGCCACCGACGTAGTTATTCAGTCCGACGTGAATTTTCCCGTCGAGGAAGGTGCCAGCAGTCAGCACGACCGCGCGGCCTCGAAAACGAAGCCCAACCTGCGTCACCGCGCCGACAACTCGATCGCCTTCGACCATCAAATCGTCGACGGCCTGCTGAAACAGCCACAAATTGGGCTGATTTTCGAGTCGATGTCGGATTGCCTGCTTGTACAGCAGACGATCGGCCTGCGCGCGCGTTGCCCGCACAGCCGGCCCCTTCGACGAGTTGAGAATGCGGAACTGAATCCCCGATTCGTCCGTCGCCGCTGCCATTGCCCCGCCGAGCGCGTCGACTTCCTTGACAAGATGGCCCTTACCGATCCCGCCGATCGACGGATTGCAGCTCATCTGACCCAACGTCTCGATATTGTGGGTCAAAAGAAGGGTCTTACAGCCCATACGTGCAGAGGCGAGCGCCGCCTCTGTGCCTGCGTGACCGCCGCCAACGACGATCACATCAAATTCTGTGGGATAAAGCATTGGGATCTCGTGTGCGAACGACACGAACCTGGGAGAGAGAATAACTTTGGATTATAACGGCTTCTTCTCTGCCTCGAATTCGACCGATCGGCCGAGGACGAAAAAAAGGCGTGTTCCACGTGAAACACGCCTTCTGATGGCACTTCAGCCGCGTGCTTACGCGACTTTCTTCGTCAAACCGAGATAGGTTTCGATGACTTGCGGATTGTGTTGGAGCGCGTCTGCGTTTCCTTCCAGCGCGAACTCGCCCGTCTCAAGCACATAGCCATAGTCAGAAATCTGCAAGGCAGCGCGTGCGTTTTGCTCGATCAGCAGCGTCGCAACGCCCGTCTGACGAAGCGCGCTGATGATGTGAAAAATTTCCTTAACAATCAGCGGCGCAAGTCCGAGGCTCGGCTCATCGAGCATGAGTAGCTGCGGCTTGCCCATCAACGCACGGCCCACCGCCAGCATTTGCCTCTCCCCGCCCGACAACGTCCCGGCCGCCTGTTTCCGCCGCTCCTTCAGCCGCGGGAAAAGCTCGAACACGTGATCGAGTTGGTCGAGGAAGTTACGCTCGCCCGCCAGCTTGCGTCGATATGCACCGAGCACCAGATTGTCTTCAACCGTCATCGTCGCGAACAATTCACGCTTTTCCGGCACCAGACACATTCCACGTGAAACGCGACGTTCAATCGCCAGCGCGGACACATCTTCAGCGAGATATCGCACGACGCCCTTGGCATGCCCCGTTTGCGGCAACGCGCCCATGATCGCGTTGAGGAGCGTCGATTTACCTGCGCCGTTCGGCCCGATGACCGAAACGATTTGCCCTGGCCCGACGGTAAGCTTGCCATCGTGCAACGCTTCGACCTTGCCATAGCGCACCGACAAGCCGTCGACCTGCAAAATCGGATTCTCGGCCGTATTCGATTCCTTTGCCATCACTCCACCCCGCCCAGATACGCTTCGAGAACCGCCGGATCTTTTTGGACTTCGGTTGGCAAGCCCTCCGCGATCTTCGTCCCGAACTCCATTACGACGAGCCGATCGGTCAAATTCATTACGAAATCCATGTCGTGTTCGACCAGCAGAATGCTCATCCCTTCAGCGCGCAGCTTCCGCAGCAACTCGGCCAATTGCAACTTTTCTTGATAACGCAGACCCGCCGCGGGTTCGTCGAGCAAGAGAAGAGTCGGGTCGCAGCACAACGCCCGGGCGATTTCTAGAATCCGCTGTTGGCCAAGTGCCAGACTGCCGGCCTCGCTATAGATATGCTTCTCTAGACCCACACGCTTGATCTGCTTCGCAGCTTCGGACATCAAGCGCGCTTCCTCGGCAGCATTCAATCGCACGACACTGCGCCAGACGCCAGTGTTGCCGCGCAAATGCGCACCGATTGCGACGTTCTCCAGCACCGTCATCCCCGGAAGCATCTTGACGTGCTGAAACGTCCGACCGATGCCACGTTTGACGATTTCACGTGAAGTGAGCTTTTCGATGCGCTCCCCGTGAAAACTGATGGCCCCGCTCGTGGCCTGAAGCACGCCCGTCACGAGATTGAAGGTCGTGGATTTTCCCGCGCCATTTGGGCCGATCAGCCCGATGATTTCGCCCGCCTTTACTTCGAAACTCACATCGTTGACCGCGACGAGCCCGCCGAACTGCTTGCGCGCTTTTTCCACCACCAGCAAGCGCTCGCCCGCGTTCGGCTTGCTGCGCTGCGGCAAAACATCGCCGTGATCCGGGACGTGCGCACGCGGCCCGCGCGGGAAAAGGCGAGCCACGAACGGCCAGACGCCCTGTCGCGCGTATTGCAGCAACAACACCATCAAGACACCGAAAACGATGATCTCAAAATTGCCGTTCGCGCCGAGCAGCTTGGGCAGCAGCGTCTGAAGATAGTCCTGCAGAACGGTGAGGATCGTCGCGCCGAGAATCGCACCCCAGACATGCGAGACGCCGCCGACCACCGCCATGAACAGGAACTCGATACCGTGATTCAGTCCGAACGGCGTCGGATTCACCGCACGCTGCAAGTGGGCGTACAGGAACCCGGAAATGGCCGCGAGAACCGCTGCATAGACGAAGATGACGACGCGCATCCACGCGGTGTTGATGCCCATCGCTTCGGCCATCGTGCCACCGCCCCGCAGCGCGCGGATCGCACGCCCAGGACGGCTATTAAGCAGATTCTGAACAGAAATCACCGCGAGCAATACCACGACCCAGATCAGGTAATAGATGCTGCGGCCCGATTCGAGCTCCCAGCCGAACACATTGAGCACGGGAATGCCGTTGATGCCGTCGTACTTGCCCAGCAGTTCCATGTTGCCGAACAGATAAAACAACGACAGCCCCCACGCGATCGTCCCGAGCGGCAGGAAGTGCCCGGAGAGGCGCATCGTGATGAGGCCGAGCAACAGCGCGATGAACGCCGTCAGCACGACGCCCGCGATCAGCGCGAGCCACGGCGAGACACCGTATCGCGTCGTCAGGAAGGCCGTCGCATACGCGCCTACGCCGACGAACGCAGCCTGCCCGAAGCTCGTCATTCCGCCGATGCCGGTCAGCAGCACGAGTCCGATCGCGACGATCGAATACAGGCCGATGTAGTTCAGCAGCGTGATCCAGTACTCGGGCACGGCGACCGGCCGAGGCAGGATCGGCAGAGCGAAGACGATCAACAAAAAGATCCAAAAAGAACGGAATTTCATCGGCTTACTCCTCGTCTTCATCCGAATGCGGGCTTGCCAGGCTGCGCCACAGCAAGACCGGAATAATCAAGGTGAAGACGATCACCTCCTTGTACGCGCTCGCCCAGAACGACGAATACGATTCGAGCAGACCCACCAGCAGCGAGCCCGCAGCCGCGAGCGGATAGCTCACCAGACCGCCGACGATGGCGCCGACGAAGCCCTTCAGGCCGATCAGAAAGCCGGAGTCGTAGTAAATGGTCGTGATCGGCGCCACGAGCACGCCGCACAGCGCGCCCAGGCCCGCCGCGAGGGTGAACGCGAGGCGGCCTGCCTGCGTCGTGCCGATGCCCACGAGCCGCGCGCCCAGCCGGTTCACCGACGTCGCGCGCAAGGCCTTCCCGGAAATCGACCGATCGAAGTAGAAGTACAACGCAGCGATCAACACCACCGCCGTGCCGACGACCCACAAGCTCTGTCCGGAAATCGACACGCTGCCGAGATTGAACGTGGCGTCCGAAAACGCCGTCGTGCGCGAGCCTTCCGCGCCGAACATCACGAGCCCGAGGCCGACCATCGCGAAGTGCACCGCCACCGCCACGATCAGCAGCAACAGCGTGCTCGCCTCCGCGATCGGCTCATACGCGAGGCGATAGACGAACGGTCCCATCGGCACGACGATCAGAAGCGTCAGCGCGATCTGCACGATCATCGGCAGAGGCTGTGCGAAGGCCGCCTGCGTGATTCCCCAGACCGCGACGGGAAACAGCAGATACTTGCCCGCCAGCACGGCGAGCAAGCGTCCGATCTGGTGATATCGTGCAGGATGCCGAACGATACCAGCGAGTTCCGCGACAAAGCAGCCGACGCCCATCGCGATGAGCAGATAGCAGGTCGCGGGCAGCTTCTGCGTTTGCAGCGCGGCCAGCGTGAGCGCGCCATACGCGACGAACTCGCCCTGCGGAATGAAAATGACGCGTGTCACTGAGAACACGAGCACCAGAGCGAGCGCGAGCAAGGCGTAGATCGCGCCCGTGGTGATCCCGTCCTGCGCGAGGATCGCCGCAATCGATAAGTCCATACTTCCTCTTCAAAGCTTCTTTTGAAACAGGCGCCTCAATAACAGCCGCCGGAAAATGTTCAAAGCGGCGCGCCGTTTCCGGTGCGCCGCTCGTTCATCTCGAAATCATGAAACAAGAACGCGCGATGAAGCGCGTCCCCTGACGCTTAGTCGTTCAGCAATTTCCACTTGCCGTCGACGATCTGCACCATCACGCGCGCGCGATTGTCGAAGCCGTTGTGATCGGTCGGCGTCATGTTCATGATGCCGTGCGACACCGGCAGATCCTTCAGGTTTTCCAGCGCCGCGCGCAGCGCTTCGCGGAATTCCGGCGTGCCCGGCTGGCCCTTCTTCAGCGCCTCGGGAATCGCGCGCTGGAGCATCTGGCCCGCATCCCATGCATGCCCGCCGAAGGTCGACAGCGAACCCGCCCCATACGCCTTCTCATACGCTTCCTTGTAGGCGGCCGACGACTTCTTCACCGGGTTGTTGTCCGGCAACTGCTCGGTCACGAGCACCGGGCCCGCGGGCAGAATCTCGCCCTCGCAGTCCTTGCCGCAGACGCGCAGGAAGTCGTTGTTGGCGACGCCGTGCGTCTGATAGACCTTGCCCTTGTAGCCGCGCTCCTTCAGCGCCTTCGCCGGCAGCGCGGACGGCGTGCCCGCGCCCGCGATCAGCACCGCGTCCGGGTTCGCGCCCATCGTCTTCAGGACCTGGCCGGTCACGGACGTGTCCGTGCGGTTATAGCGCTCGTTCGTGACGATCTTCAGCTTGTGCGCCGCCGCCGCCGTGTTGAACACGTTGTACCAGCCGTCGCCGTAGGCATCCGCGAAGCCGATGAAACCCACCGTCTTCACGCCGTGCTTCTCCATGTAGCTCGCGATTGCATCGGCCATCAGCGCGTCGTTTTGCGGCGTCTTGAAGACCCACGACTTCTTCGCGTCCATCGGCGCGATGATCGCTGCGGACGCGGCCATCGAGATCATCGGCGTTTTGCCGGCGGAGGCCGCATCGATCATCGCGAGCGAGTTCGGCGTCACAGTCGAGCCGACGATCGCATCGACGTGATCTTCATCGATCAGCTTGCGCGTGTTCTGCACGGCGCGGCTCGTGTCGGAACCGTCATCGAGCACGATGTATTCGACCGATTTCCCGCCGATTTCCTTCGGCAGCAGCGCGACGGTATTTTTCTCGGGAATCCCGAGCGATGCGGCCGGTCCCGTCGCCGAGAGCGTCACGCCGATCTTCACCTGAGCGAACGCCGCGCCCGATCCTGCGAGCACGCTGCCCGCGATGGCGAGCGCGATGCCCGTCCTGATCCATGCCTTCTTCGTTTTCATTGCTTGTCTCCAAACGCGACTTGCGGTTCACGCACCCCTGCGGTGCGCTGCTGCGAGTTGTTATCGATGCTGCTTCCCTGGGCTAACCAAAGAGCCGCCCCAATCTATTTACCGCGTTACTGCGTGCCAAGGCTGGTTTTCCCTGACCGTTGCGCCGTTGCGATCGAGGCTTCGCGCCCTCTTCTTCGCTTCGGGTTCTTGCTGCACCGCACAGAAAAAAAGGCGCGTTGTGTTGCTAACGCGCCTTTGTTCTCCGAATCGTTCACATGCGAATGCGTCAGTTGCCCGAGAGCTTCCACTTGCCGCCGACGATCTCCACCATCACGCGCGCGCGCTGGTCCAGTCCGGAGTGATCGTTGGAGCTCATGTTGAAGATGCCGTGCGATGCAGGCAGATTCTTCGTCTCTTCGATAGCCGCGCGCAACGCATCGCGGAACGCCGGCGTGCCCGGCTCGCCCTTCTTCAACGCGACGGGAATCGCGCGCTGCAGAATGAGGCCCGCGTCCCACGCGTGACCGCCGAACGTCGACACGGAACCCGCGCCGTATGCGCCTTCATAGGCTTTCTTGTACGTGAGCGCGGCCTGCTTCACGGGATTGCTGTCGGGCAACTGCTCCGCGACGAGCAACGGGCCCGCGGGCAGGAACGTGCCTTCGCAATCCTTGCCGCACACGCGCAGGAAATCGTTATTGGCAACGCCGTGCGTCTGATAGATCTTGCCCTTGTAGCCGCGCTCCTTGAGCGTCTTCTGCGGCAGCGCGGCCGGCGTGCCAGCGCCCGCGATCAGCACCGCGTCCGCGTTTTGCGACATCATCTTGAGCACCTGACCCGTCACCGATGCATCATTGCGCGCAAAGCGCTCGTTCGCGACGATCTTCAGCTTCGCCAGATCGGCGGCCTTCGAGAATTCCTTGAACCAGCTCTCACCGTAAGCGTCGGAAAAGCCGATGAACGCGACCGTCTTTACGCCGTGATTCGACATGTGTTGGGCGATCGCGGTGGCCATCAGAATGTCGTTCTGCGGCGTCTTGAAGACCCACGCGCGCTTGCTGTCCATCGGTTCGACGATGCTCGCGGCCGCAGCCATCGAAATCATCGGCGTGTGCGTTTCGGAGGCGATGTCGATCATCGCGAGCGAATTCGGGACGACCGTCGAACCGACGAGCGCGTCGACGTGATCTTCGCTCGTCAGCCTGCGCGCGTTCTTCACGGCCTGGGTGGAATCGGTGGCGTCGTCGAGAACGATGTATTCCACCTTCTGCCCGGCGATTTCCTTCGGCAACAATGCGACGGTGTTCTTTTCCGGAATGCCGAGCGAAGCCGCCGGGCCCGTCGCCGAGACCGTCACGCCGATTTTCACGTCCGCCAGAACGGGATTGCTGAATGCCGCCGAGAAACTAATGGAAACTGCCGCGACGGCCATTGCGACCGCCTTGCCGCGTAAAGCCAACTTCATTGATTTGCGCCCCGTAAATCAGTTTTCTGCGTGGAGAATTGCCTGCGAATATGCCGCTGATTCGCGCCCGCCGTGAATCACCGACCATCGGGTCGGGAAATGCAGTTTAGCGGACGAAACCACCGCGCAGCAAGCGTTTTGAAGGGTTTAGCGTGCGCTGGAAACCCCGGGAAAACCCGCGTTAAAATCAATCGCGGGATTTTGTTCGTATTATCGATGGGGAATAAAAAAAGCGCTGTTGGAATCATCCAACAGCGCTTTTCGGTCGGGCACTTTGTGCCTCATGTCTCCTCGTTCTCCACCTCAAAAAATCTGGGTGCAACAGAACTAGGACGCATATTAAAGAACGCATCAGTATGCGACAACCTAGCATTTACCCTAGTGGTGCATAAAAGCACCTCAAAAGGGCGTATTTCTTGCAATACAGCGGTCTTCTCGCAAGTGCCCGATTCGTTCGTATTTCCAACTAAATCGCGTCAGCCTTGCAGCGGCCGAACCCGCGCGATGATCTCCCCGACGATCCCGCGACGGAACGCCAGCACGCACGCGATGAAGATCAACCCCGTCACGATCGTCACCGATTCGCCCAGCGAATTGAACCACGACACGCCCGTGATCCGCGCAATGCCGCTGCCGATGTCGCCGAGCTTGTCTTCCAGCGCGACGATGATCGCCGCACCGAGCAACGGCCCGAACATCGTGCTCATGCCGCCGACGAGCGTCATCAGCACGACGAGGCCGGACATCGTCCAGTAGGCGTCGCCGAGCGTTTCGAAGCCGAGCACGACCGTCTTCATCGCGCCCGCGAAACCCGCTAGACCCGCCGACAGCACGAACGCGAGCAGCTTGTAGCGCGCCGTGTCGTAGCCGAGCGAAATCGCGCGCGGCTCGTTCTCCTTGATCGCGATCAGCACTTGCCCGAACGGCGAATGCACGATGCGCACGATCAGCGCGAACGCTAGCAGCATCACGACGAGCACGACGTAGTAGAGCGTGATGTCGTTGCCCAGATCGAGCACGTTGAAGAGCTTGCCGCGCGGCACGCCTTGCAGACCGTCTTCGCCATGCGTGAACGGCGCCTGCAGGAACACGAAGTACACCATCTGCGCGAGCGCGAGCGTGACCATCGCGAAGTAGATGCCCTGGCGCCGAATGGCGAGCAGACCGGCTACGAGCCCGAGCAGCGTCGCCGCCGCCGTGCCCGCGATCACGCCGAGCTCCGGCGTGAAGTTCAGCGACTGGATCGCATACCCGGCGACGTAGCCGGCGGTCGCGAGGAACATCGCGTGCCCGAACGACAGCAGCCCGGTATAGCCGATCAGCAGATTGAACGCCGCCGCGAACAGCGCGAAGCACAGCACCTTCATCATGAACAGCGGATACACGCCGACGAACGGCGCCGCAATCAGGCCGATCAGCAACAGGCCATAGAGCGCTTTTCTCTGCATCATTTTTCCTTGCCGAAGAGTCCTGCCGGGCGAATCATCAACACGATCGCCATGATGACGAAGACGACCGTCGCGGACGCTTCCGGATAGAACACGCGCGTGAAGCCCTCGATCACGCCGAGCAGCAGGCCGGTCAGGATCGAGCCCATGATCGAGCCCATCCCGCCGATCACGACGACCGCGAACACGGTGATGATCATCGACTGGCCCATCAGCGGCGACACCTGGATCACGGGCGCCGCCAGCACGCCCGCGAACGCCGCGAGCGCGACACCGAAGCCGTAGGTGAGCGTGATCATCATCGGCACGTTGACGCCGAACGCCTCGACGAGCTTCGGATTCTCCGTGCCCGCGCGCAGATAAGCGCCGATGCGCGTCTTTTCGATCACGAACCACGTCGCGAAACACACGACGAGCGACGCGACGACCACCCACGCGCGATAGTTCGGCAGGAACATGAAGCCGAGATTGGTCGCGCCCTGAAGCAGCGAAGGCACGTCGTACGGCTGCCCCGACGAACCGTACACCGAGCGGAACACGCCTTCGATCACGAGCGTGAGGCCGAACGTGAGCAGAAGCCCGTAGAGATGATCGAGCTTGTAGAGCCAGCGCAGCATCGAACGTTCGATGACCACGCCGAACAGGCCGACCACGATCGGCGCGAGCAGCAGCATCGCCCAGTACGGGATGTTGAAGTAGGAATAGCCCATCCACGCGAGCATCGCGCCCAGCATGAAGAGCGCGCCGTGCGCGAAATTGATGACGTTGAGCAGGCCGAAGATCACCGCGAGCCCGAGGCTCAGGATCGCGTAGAACGAGCCGTTCACCAGCCCGAGCAGCAGCTGGCTCATCATTGCGGCGAGCGGAATGCCGAATATTTCCATTGAACCTGCCGTCAGAAACGTGTTGACGCGGTTGCGACGGCGAGGCGACCTTTCGGCCGCCCGCCGCGCGAACGCTTGCGCGCTACCGAACGCTTACTTCCAGAGCTTGCAGCGCGATTCGGCCTTGGTGCCGAACGCCTGATCGCCCGGAATCGTCGCGGTGATCTTGTAGTAGTCCCACGGCTCCTTCGATTCCGACGGCTTCTTCACTTCCATCAGGTACATGTCGTGAATCATCGAGCCGTCTTCGCGGATGTAGCCCTTCGCGTAGAAGTCGTCGATCTTCGCCTTCTTGAGCTGCGCCATGACCTTGTCGCTGTCGGTCGTGCCGGCCGCCTTCACTGCATTCAGGTACGTCGTGACGGCCGAGTAATCCGCCGCCTGCAGGCTGCCCGGCATCTTCTTCATCTTGTCGAAGTAGCGTTTTGCCCAGGCGCGCGTCTTGTCGTCCTTGTTCCAGTACCAGCTATCCGTCGCCACCAGTCCTTGCGTGGTTTCGAGGCCGAGGCTGTGAATGTCGGCGATGAAGACCAGCAGCGCGGCGATCTTCATCGACTTGGTGATGCCGAATTCCTTCGCGGCCTTGATCGAATTGATCGTGTCGCCGCCCGCGTTCGCGAGGCCGAGCACCTGCGCCTTCGATCCCTGCGCCTGCAGCAGGAACGACGAGAAGTCCGACGCCGACAGCGGATGGCGCACTTCGCCGAGCACCTGGCCGCCGTTCGCCTTCACGACATCAGCCGTGTTCTTTTCCAGCGCCTTGCCGAACGCGTAGTCGGCCGTCAGGAAGTACCACGACTTGCCGCCCTGCTTCGTCACCGCGGAACCGGTGCCCTTCGCGAGCGCCATGGTGTCGTAGGCGTAGTGGACCGTGTAGGGCGAGCATTGCTCGTTGGTCAGGTTGTCCGCGCCCGCGCCGATGTTGATGTACGGCGTCTTCTTCTCCGCCGCCACTTGCGCGCTCGAAAGCGCCGTCGCCGAGTTCGTGCCGCCGATGATCACGTTCACGCCGTCGCGGTCGATCCACTCGCGCGCACGCGACGCCGCGATGTCCGCCTTGTTCTGGTGATCCGCATACACCAGTTCGATCGGCTTGCCGTTCACCTTGCCGCCGAAGTCCGCGATCGCCATGCGAATCGCTTCGAGTCCGCCTTGTCCGTCGATGTCCGCGTAGAGGCCCGACATGTCGGTGACGAAGCCGATCTTCACCGTGTTGCCGTCGGCGGCATTGGCGCTCGTGCTCATCACCGCCACACTCGCCGCCGCAGCCGCAAAGCACAGAGTAGAGAGGCGCGCGAGGGTCTTCTTTTTCATTCCAGTCTCCATGAGTTTTGATTTGATGCGGTGTTACTGGTGTTGCCCTTTCCGATGTGCCGCGCCCGGGATCGATTACACCCCGAGCAATTCGTGCAGCACCGGCATCTTCGCTTCGAGTTCCCCCGCGCCGAAATGCTCGACGATGTTTCCGTGTTCCATCACGTAAAAGCGATCCGCAAGCGGCGCCGCGAAACGAAAATTCTGTTCGACCATGACGATCGTGTAGCCGCGCGACTTCAGCATGAGGATCATGCGCGCGAGTGTCTGCACGATGACCGGCGCGAGCCCTTCCGAGATTTCATCGAGCAGAAGCAGATTCGCGCCCGTGCGCAGAATGCGCGCGACGGCCAGCATCTGCTGCTCGCCGCCCGAAAGACGCGTGCCCTGGCTTGCGCGGCGCTCCTTCAGGTTCGGGAACATCGAGTAGATCTCGTCGAGCGGCATCGCGTCTTTCGCGTTGCCGATCAGCGGCGGCAAAAGAAGGTTTTCCTCGCAGGACAAGCTCGAAAAAATGCCGCGCTCCTCCGGACAATAGCCGACCCCGTAATGCGCGATCTTGTGTGTGGCGAGGCCGATGGTTTCATTGCCGCTCACGCGGATCGAACCCGTCCTGCGCCCGGTCAAACCCATGATGGCGCGCAACGTGGTCGTGCGGCCCGCGCCGTTGCGGCCGAGCAGCGTGACCACTTCGCCGCGATTCACCTTGAGATCCACGCCGTGCAGGATGTGCGACTCCCCGTACCACGCCTGCAGACCCGATATTTCCAGCGCGGGCACATTGCCCGCCGCGCCGTTCGCCTCGCGCGAGCGGCGCTCCTCCACGATCGTACTCATGCATGCGCTCCGGTGAGCGCCGCATCGGCGCTGCCCATGTAGGCTTCCATCACGAGCGGATTCCTCGACACTTCCGCGTAGCTGCCTTCGGCGAGCACTTCGCCGCGCTGAAGCACGGTGATGGTGTCGGAGATGCCCGCGATCACGTTCATGTTGTGCTCGACCATCAGGATGGTGCGCCCCGCCGACACCTTCTTGATCAGCGCCGTCACGCGATCGACGTCCTCGTGACCCATGCCTTGCGTCGGCTCGTCGAGGAGCATGAGTTCGGGCTCCATCGACAACGTGGTCGCGATCTCCAGCGCGCGCTTGCGGCCGTACGAGAGCTCGACGGTTTTCGTATCGGCGAAATCGGTGAGGCCGACTTGCGTGAGCAGGTCCATCGCGCGGTCGTTGAGCGCATCGAGGGAACGCTCGCTGCGCCAGAAATGAAACGACGTGCCCAGTTGCCGCTGCAAACCGATGCGCACGTTCTGCAGCACCGTCAGATGCGGAAACACGGCGGAAATCTGGAACGAGCGGATGATCCCGCGTCGCGCGATGTGCGCCGGACGTTCGCGCGTGATGTCCACGCCGTTGAAAACGATCTGTCCCGCGGTGGGTTCGAGGAACTTGGTGAGAAGGTTGAAGCAGGTCGTCTTGCCTGCACCGTTCGGTCCGATCAGCGCATGGATCGAACCGCGGCGAACGCGCAGGTTCACGCCATTCACGGCCGTGAAGCCTTTGAATTCCTTCGTGAGTCCTCGCGTTTCAAGAATGGTGTCGCCGAGAATCATGTCCCCTTCCATGCGAAGTGAAGCGCTGGGCAAATCCGTATTCGCCTGCGCCTTATTTTTTCTTTCCGCGCGCACCCGAACGTTGTCTCCATCCCGGTACTGCTTCGCTTCATGCATCGCTGTTGCGCCCGCACAAAGTGTGCACGAGGTATGCCGAGCATCACTAATTCCGGGGCCATTGTCGCGCCAATGATGCAGCGCAATCATTGGGATTTGCACTTACTAACGAATTGCTTGGAGTTTCGGCGCGTGCACGCAATAGGGGCACGGAGAGTGCTTATTCCCTGCGCATATAAGCAATCGTTTGTGCAACGTCATGCGCGCGCCATTCACGCGTCATCCCGACATGTGAAGCGCGCGCGTCACCGATCTGTCATGCAAGCGCCGTCGCGATCACTTCTTCCGCCTCTATCCCGCGCCTGTCCTCGCGGATCATCTGGCTTGCACGCTCGGCGATCATCAGGGTCGGCGAGTTCGTGTTGCCCGATGTGATCGTCGGCATCACCGATGCATCGACCACGCGCAAGCCGCGCACGCCGATCACGCGCAGACGGCTGTCGACGACCGCGGCCGGATCGTTGTCCGTACCCATGCGACAGGTGCCGACCGGATGGAAGATCGTCGTGCCGACCTTGCCTGCCGCTTCGATGAGTTCCTCCTGCGTCTGATACTGGATGCCCGGAAGAATTTCCTCGGGCCGGTATTGCGCCAGCGCGGGCGCGCTGACGATGCGCCGCGTGAGACGCACCGAATTCGCGGCCACTTCGCGATCGTGATCGGTCGACAGATAATTCGGCGCGATCAGCGGCGCCGCGTGCGCATCCGGCGATTCGATATGCACGCTGCCGCGCGATGTCGGCCGCAGGTTGCACACCGACGCGGTGAACGCGTTGAACGAATGCAGCGGCTCGCCGAAGCGTTCGAGCGACAAAGGCTGAACGTGATATTCGACATCGGCCCGCTTGATCGATGCATCGTCGGGATTCGACTTGGCGAACGCGCCGAGTTGCGAAGGCGCCATCGACATCGGTCCGCTTCGCATCAGCGCGTATTGCATGCCGATGAAAAGCTTGCCCCACCAATGCGCCGACAACGTGTTGAGCGTGCGCACACCGTTGACCTTGTAGGCCATGCGCAATTGCAAGTGGTCCTGCAGATTTTCGCCGACACCGCGCAGACTCTTCACGACATCGATACCGAGACGTTGCAGACGCGCGCCGTTGCCGATGCCGGACAGTTCGAGAATCTGCGGCGAGTTCACCGCGCCCGCGCTGAGAATCACTTCGAAGCGCGCACGCGCGACGTAATCGATATCGCCGCCGCGATACTCCACGCCGACGCAGCGCGCGCCTTCGAACACGAGGCGTTGCGTATGCGCGCCGGTGATCGTCGTGAGATTGGGACGCTTCATCGCTTCGCGCAGGAATGCTTTCGCCGCGTTCCAGCGAATGCCGCCGCGCTGGTTCACTTCGAAATATCCGACGCCGGTGTTGTCGCCGCGATTGAAGTCCTCCGTCGCGGGAATGCCGCTTTGCTGCGCGGCTTGCGCGAAAGTCTCGAGAACTTTCCATTTCAGGCGCTGCTTCTCGACGCGCCATTCGCCGCCCGCGCCATGCCATGAATTGCCGCCGCCGTGATGATCCTCGCTGCGCATGAAGACGGGCAGCACCGAGTCCCACGACCAGCCCGGATCGCCGCTGATGTGCGCCCAGTCGTCGTAGTCCTCGCGCTGGCCGCGCATATAGATCATGCCGTTGATCGACGAGCATCCGCCGAGCACGCGTCCGCGCGGATACGCGAGCTTGCGGCCGTCGAGGCCCGGTTCCGCCTGCGTCTTGTAGAGCCAGTCCGTGCGCGGATTGCCGATGCAATACAGATACCCGACCGGAATATGGATCCAGTGATAGTCGTCCTTGCCGCCTGCTTCGAGCAGCAGCACGTTCACGTTCGGATCTTCGGTGAGGCGATTCGCGAGCACGCATCCGGCCGTGCCCGCCCCGACGATGATGTAGTCGAATTCGCCTTCCAGCTTGCGCGCGTTCTGTTTCATGACGTGTCTCCAGTCGATGCCGTCTTGCGCGGCTTCGATGATTCGATTACTTCGCTACCGGCATCGTGAATTCGGCGCCCTTCGCGATGCTGTCGGGCCAGCGCTGCATCACGCTCTTGTAGCGCGTATAGAAGCGCACGCCTTCTTCGCCGTATGCGTGGTGATCGCCGAAGAGCGAACGCTTCCAGCCGCCGAACGAATGCCACGCCATCGGCACCGGAATCGGCACGTTGATGCCGACCATGCCCACCTTGATCTGACGCGAGAACGCGCGCGCGACGCCGCCATCCGTCGTGTAGCACGACACGCCGTTGGCGAATTCATGCTCGTTGATGAGCTCGACCGCGCTCGCGAAATCCGGCACGCGCACCACCGATAGCACCGGCCCGAAAATCTCTTCCTTGTAGATGGTGCTGTCGGTCTTCACGTTGTCGAACAGCGTGCCGCCGAGGAAAAAGCCGTTCTCGTGGCCTTCGACCTGATGCCCGCGTCCATCGACGACGAGCGTCGCGCCCGACTTCACGCCCGCGTCGATATAGCCTTCCACCTTCGCGCGATGCGCGCCCGTGACGAGCGGACCCATTTCGGCATCGCTTTCCATGCCGTTCTTGATGACGAGCGATTGCACGCGCGGCGTGAGGCGTTCGATCAGTTCATCGGCGATGTGACCCACCGCGACCGCAACCGAAATCGCCATGCAGCGCTCGCCCGCCGAACCGTACGCCGCGCCGATCAGCGCATCGACGGCCTGATCGAGATCGGCATCGGGCATCACGACGAGATGATTCTTGGCGCCGCCCAGCGCCTGCACGCGCTTGCCGTGCTTCGTGCCTTCGGTGTAGATGTATTCGGCGATCGGCGTCGAGCCGACGAACGACAACGCTTCGATATCCCGATGCGCGAGCAACGCATCGACGGCGGTTTTATCGCCGTGCACGACGTTGAACACGCCATCGGGCAAGCCCGCTTCCGTCAGCAATTCCGCGAGCCGAACCGATGCCGACGGATCGCGCTCCGATGGCTTCAACACGAACGTATTGCCCGTCGCGATCGCGATGGGGAACATCCAGCACGGCACCATCATCGGGAAATTGAAGGGCGTGATGCCCGCGACCACGCCGAGCGGCTGACGCAGGTTCCAGTTGTCGATGCCGCCGCCGATCTGATCCGTGAAGTCGGTCTTGAGCAGATTGGGAATGCCGCACGCGAACTCGACGATCTCGATGCCGCGCATCACTTCGCCCTTCGCGTCGCTGAACACCTTGCCGTGCTCGCGCGTGATGATTTCGGCGAGCTCGTCGTGATGTTCGTCGAGCAGTTGCTTGAACTTGAAGAGCACGCGCGCACGCTTGATCGGCGCGGTTTCGCTCCATTCTGGGAAAGCGGCTTTCGCGGCGGCCACGGCTGCATCGACTTCGGATGCGCTCGCGAGCGGCACGCGCGAGGCGAGGGCGCCCGTCGCCGGATTGAACACGTCGCCGAAGCGCCCGCTCGCGCCTTCGACCCGCTTGCCGCCGATGAAATGCGTCAACGCCGCGACCTGCGCTTCGCTTCGATGTGTCTCGCCCATGATGTCTCTCTTATATATGCGGATAGGCCGAGCGTACTGCCGGATGCATCCCCGAATCCAATGAGATATGTTCAACTGGGATATAAGAAGCTTTAATATCACGCGATGGACTACATCCTCTTGCGCGCCTTTATCACCGTCGCCCGTGAAGGCAATCTCACGCGCGCCGCGGCGCACCTGCATCTCACGCAGCCGGCCGTCAGCCTGCAGATCAAGAACCTGCAGGAGATGCTGGGCGTCGTGTTGTTCTCGCGGACGTCGCACGGTCTTCTGCTGACGCGCGACGGCGAAGCGCTCCTGCCGCATGCCGAACGCGCGCTCGCCGCCGCCGCCGATGTGCAGCGCGCCGCTGCCGCGCTGCGTCACGAGGTGAGCGGCACGCTTCGCATCGGCACCATTCTCGATCCCGAATTCCTGCGGCTCGGCGGCTTCCTGCGGCAACTGGTGGAGACGCATCCGCGCATCGAAACGTCGTTGCGGCACGGCATGTCGGGCTGGGTTCTGGACCGCGTGAGGGCGCGCGATCTGGATGTCGGCTATTACATCGGCGATCCGGCCATCGACGGCACGCGCGACGGCGATCGCTTTCACGTCGTCAGGCTCACGCCGTTTCTGTATCGCGTGCTCGCGCCGGCGGGCTGGCACAACCGCGTGAACAAGGGCAAACGTAGCTGGGCGGCGCTCGCCAAGTTGCCGTGGATCTGGACGCCGCCCGAGTCTGCGCACAACCGGCTCCTGTCGCGCATCTTCCGCGAGGCGGGCGCGATGCCGGTGATCGTCGCGGAAGTGGATCAGGAGCCTTCGATGCTCGATCTCGTGAAATCGGGCGTCGGTCTGTCGCTTGCGCGGGATTCGATCGCACTGGCGCAGGCGCACGCGCACGCGCTGACGATCGTCGAAGGCGTGACCGTGCCGACCCAGTTGTCTTTCGTCGCGCTTGCGGAGCGCCGTGAGGAATCGGCGATTGCCGCGGCGCTGCGGCTGATCGACGCGCAATGGGCGGTTTGAATACACATCTAAGTGCAAATACCGAGTCCGCGCGTAAGTGCATTCAAGCGAGCTTCATCGATTATTTGCTAGTCTGAGCCCTCGCTGATCCATCCAACCGTGTTCGAGGAGCCTTCATGGCACGCAACATCGAAATCAAGGCGCGCGCGCATCAGTTCGACCAGCTGCGCGAGCGGGCGGCCTCGCTCGCCACCGACGCGCCGCTGGTTTTCCGCCAGCAGGACTTCTTCTACGACGTGCCCACCGGACGCCTCAAGCTGCGTCAGTTCGACGACGGCACGCCGTCCGAACTGATCTTCTATCAGCGCGACGACCGCGACGGTCCGAAAGTCTCCTATTACTCGCGCAGCCCGGTGACGAATCCGGAAGCGATGCACGCGCTGCTCGCCCAAGCGCTGACGACGCGCGGCATCGTCTCGAAGGAGCGGCATGTATATCTCGTCGGACGCACGCGCATCCATCTGGACCGCGTGGACGGTCTGGGCGATTTCATCGAGCTGGAAGTGCTGCTCGGCCAGGACGACGACGAAGCCGGCGGCGAACAGGAAGCGCACGCGATGTTCGCGCGCCTGGGTGTCGGCGAAGCGGATCTGGTGCCGTTGGCTTATGTGGACTTGCTCAGTCCCGAGTCGTCGTCGGCCAGGTGAGCGAGCGGCAGCGGGCCGTTGCGCTTGAACGTCGTGAGCACGATGTTCGAGCGCACGCTGTCGACGCCCGGCACGCGCATCAGCTTTTTCATCACGAAACCTGACAGCGCGTTCAAATCCGGCGCGACGATGCGCAGCAGATAATCGGCGTCGCCCACGGTCGCGTGGCATTCGAGCACTTCGGGCAGCATTTCGATCTGCTGCTGAAACTGCTCGATGATCGAGTCGCCGTGATGCTTCAGTTTCAGGCTCGTGAACGCCGTCACGCCCAGGCCGAGCTTCTCCGGCCGCAAGACCACGCGATACCCTTCGATCACACCCGTCGCTTCCAGCCGCTGCAGACGCCGCCCGATCTGCGACGGCGAAAGCGGCACCTGCTCGCCCAGTTGCTGATGCGTGGCGCGCCCGAACCGTTGCAGCACGTCGAGCAGGGCGAGATCGAAATGGTCGAGTTCGAGCATGAGGCGGATGTGCGCTAGAGCGGTGATAGATGCGACTTTATCGCATTGACGCAGGCTTGCTCACAAACCCCTTGCGCAAAAAGGCCGTTTCGCGCGCATTATGACGAATTGCTTACGGCAGCAAACAAGGTAACGCGCGTGTTACCAATCATGACACCGCGAAAGGCGAAAACTGCGCGCCTTTCCGCGAAAACGGGATAAATGGAAGCATTCGAACAGGAAAAAGAAAGCTTGAATGTCAGGTAGCTTTCAGTCTCGGCTACCATTCCTGAAGCGCTCGTAAGCTTCCCACGCGGCGCGCGCGTCGACGTCCAGTTGCTCGGGTAGCACGCTGGACTGACGCTGTACAATCAGCAGCGCATAGGGCCTGGACAGCGCGCTCGCCTCCTTGCAGAGGCTGAGTTCGTCGCCGCTAGACGGGGAGCGGCCGCGCCAGTAGTTGATCGCGGCTTCGAGTTCGTTGATCGAGATGACAGCCATGTCCGGGCGGAAATACATTCGGTGTACGGCTGCTCGCGGCTTCCGGGATACGGTCGCGCAACGCCGCATGAGATATGAGTTTTAAACCGGCTCGAGCCCGCGCCGCCCCGTCGTGCATGTGAGCATGTCACCGACCGCCCCGCCCGCTTGAGCTCAACCCATTGTACTTGAGCGACTCCATGCGAATCCTTCTGATCGAAGACGACCGCCCCATCGCGCGCGGCATTCAAAGCAGCCTCGAACAATCCGGCTTCACGGTCGACATGGTGCACGACGGCATCTTCGCCGAGCAGGCGCTCGCGCAGAACCGCCATGAACTCGTCATTCTCGATCTGGGCTTGCCCGGCATCGACGGCATGACGCTGCTCTCGCGTTTTCGCCAGAGCAACCGCCATACGCCGGTGATCATCCTCACCGCGCGCGACGAGCTGCACGACCGCGTGCAAGGCCTGAACAGCGGCGCCGACGACTACATGCTGAAGCCCTTCGAGCCGCAGGAACTCGAAGCGCGTATCCGCGCGGTGATGCGCCGCAGCGGCCCGCACGGCGACGTGCCGCGCCCCGAAGTGACGCTGGGCGGTCTGCGTCTGTCGGGCGTCGATCGCCGCATCTTCAACGACGAACGTCCGCTCGAACTCTCGCCGCGTGAATTCGCCGTGCTCGAAATGCTGCTGCTGCGACACGGCCGCGTCGTGAGCAAGGCGCAGTTGCAGGATCACCTGACGCACTTCGGCGGCGATCTCGGCGATACGGCCATCGAAGTCTATGTGCATCGGGTGCGCAAGAAACTCGAAAACACGCGCGTCGAGATCGTGACGGTGCGGGGCTTCGGCTATCTGCTTCAGGAGATCCGGCAAGCGGCTTGACGCGCCTGCCGTAGACCGCCTTGCGACTTCCCACCCGCCGCGCGGGCGATCAGCGTTTCGCCCGCGAAGACTGGCTCGATCTGGCGCGATCGAAAGCCACCGAGACGCCGGCGCCCCCGAGTCTGCGGCGCACCCTGCTGCGCCGCCTCGCCGCGCCGCTGTCCCTGCTCGCGCTGATGAGCGGCCTCATGGCGTACTGGCTCGCCTGGCAGTACACGCAGCACGTCGTCGATCGCTCTCTCGCGGATCTCGCCACCGCCATCTCCAAGCAGATCCAGCTCGCGGGCGTCGATGCGCCCGTCACCGTCCCGCCGCTCGCGCAGGCGATGTTCTCGGACCCCGTCGAGCAGCTCATCTATCGCATCAGCACGGGCGATGACGAAATCGCCGGCGAACCCGATCTGCCGCTCACCGGCACCAACGTGCGGCGCATCCACTATGCCTATGTGTTCGAGACGCACTTTCAGGGCGTCTCCGTGCGCGCGGCGCAGGTACGCGTGCCGCAGCCTATCGGCAATCCGATCGTCGTCGAGGTGGCGCAGCGCGTCGGCTCGCGGTATCGGATCGCGGTGGAGTTTCTGATCGCGATCATGATGCCGCTCGCGCTGCTGCTGCTCGCCGGCTGGGTGATCGTGTGGCGCGTCGTGAATCAGCAATTGAATCCGCTCACCGATCTCGCCGACGCGCTCAACCAGCAAACGCACATCTCGCTCGAACCCGTCGACGAGACTTTCGTTCCCGGCGAAATCCGTCCGCTCACGAGCGCGATGAACGCCTTGCTCGTGCGCCTGCAGACCGCGCTCGATGCGCAACGCAAGTTCATCGCCGATGCCGCGCATCAACTGCGCACGCCACTGACCGCAGTCAAGCTTCACGCGGAGCAGGCGCTCAGTTCGCGCGATCCGAACAAAGCCATCGAGGCGGTGAAAGAGTTGCGCGCGTCGGCGGATCGCGCGGTGCGTCTTTCGAATCAGCTGCTTTCGCTCGCGCGCGCCGAGCCGGGCGAACAGGCGGCGCGTTTCGCCGATTTCGACCTCGCCGCGCTCGCCTTCGAAACCGGCGCGGAGTGGGTGCCGCGCGCACTCGCCGCCCAGGTCGATCTCGGCTTTCAGCGTCTCGACGATCCCGAGAATGAGCATCCGCTGATCGTGCGCGGCAATGTCGTGCTTTCGCGCGAAGTGCTCGCGAATCTGATCGACAACGCGCTCAAGTACATTCCGCCGTTCCGCGTCGAAGGCGCGCGCATCACGATGACGGTCACGGAATGGAGCGACGCGAATGGCCGCCGCTTCGGCGAAGTCATCGTGGAGGACAACGGCCCGGGCGTGCCGCCGGATCAGCAGCCGGATCTCTTCAAGCGCTTTTTCCGCGGCGACGGGCAGAGCGTGGAAGGCGGCGCGGGACTCGGGCTTGCGATCGTTCACGACATCATGGCGCTGCACGGCGGCACCGTGCATTACGAGGACGCGCCCGAAGGTGGCGCGCGCTTTATCGTGCGGATGCCGCTCAAGGAAGAAAAACCTATCGCGGAATGAAAAAGAGCCACGCTCTCTCGCGTGGCTCTTTCGAATCGAAGAAGCAGGCGCGGCCTACTTTTTCTTCTTCTCCTTTTTCACCGCGAGCATCGTGCCACGGCATTTCCTTGCGCCGCATCGGCACTCGTATTCCTTTTTGAGCTTCTTCGTGATGCGGCCTTCGATAACGAGCCCGTAGTCGTAGTTCAGCTCTTCTTCCGCCTCGATATCGCGCAGCGCGTGAATGAACACGCGCCCTTCGACTTCCTCGGCCTCGCAATTCGGCGCGCACGAATGGTTGATGTACTTCGCGCTGTTCCCTTCGATCTTGCCGTCGATCACGCGGCCGTCGTCGAGTGCGAAGTAGAACGTGTGGTTCGGCTCTTCGGGGTTGTGAGGATGGCGGCGCAGCGCTTCCTTCCATGAAATGCGCTCGCCTTTGTATTCCATCACCTGCTCGCCCGCGGCAATCCGCTTCACGGCAAACACGCCCTTGCCATGTACGCCGGAGCGGCGAACGGTGACCCTGCGTGAACTCATCGAACGAATCCTTAAATAACGCTTCGCTCCCGCGCGATCGGGATGAACATCGGGATGAAAAAAAACGCGGTGGCCTCGAAGGCGCCGCGTTCACTCGGTTGAACGCTCGCGCTCAACACACCGGTATCCTACACTCCCGGCGCGCGAATGCTCAACCGTCCGGATGATGTTCGAGCGTTTTCAACGTTGCCCGATGGTGATCTCGCCGAAGAGATTCTTCTGTTCGCGCGGCTGCGAGCGCCAGTACTGGGGAGGCGCATCGACGGTCGCGCCGAGCTCGGCGGCGGCGTGCCACGGCCAGCGCGGATCGTAGAGCATCGCGCGCGCCATCGCGACGTAATCGGCCTGGCCGCTCGCCACGATCTCTTCCGCTTCCTTCGCCTCGGTGATCAGCCCGACAGCGACGGTGTTCACGCCCGTCGCTTCCTTCACGGCTTTCGCGAACGGCACCTGATAGCCCGACGACAACGGGATCTTCTGCAACGGCGAGACGCCGCCCGACGACACATCGATCCAGTCGACGCCGCGCTTCTTCAGCTCCGCCGCGAACGCGATCGTATCCTCGATGCCCCATCCGCCTTCGACCCAATCGGTGGCGGAAACGCGCACGCCGACCGGCTTGTCGGCGGGAAATGCGGCGCGCACGGCATCGAAGATTTCGAGCGGATAGCGCATGCGATTCTCGCGCGAGCCGCCATATTCGTCGGTGCGCTGATTGGCGATCGGCGACAGGAACTGATGCAGCAGATAGCCATGCGCGCAGTGCACTTCGATGCCGTCGATGCCGAGCCGAGCCGCACGTTTCGCCGAGGCGACGAACGCTTCCTTCACGCGGATCAGACCAGCGGCGTCGAGCGCGAGCGGCGGCGTTTCTTCCGGCTTATGCGGGATAGCCGATGGCGCGTAGGTCATCCAGCCGCCGTCGGCGACGGAGATCAACTGTCCGCCTTCCCACGGCTTGCGGCTCGATGCCTTGCGGCCCGCGTGCGACAACTGCATCGTCACCGCGATCTTCGAATACTGGCGTATCGCGGCGAGCACCGGACGCAGCGCGGCTTCGGTGGCGTCGTCCCAGAGACCGAGATCGCCCGGCGTGATGCGTCCGTCCGGCTCGACGGAAGTCGCCTCGATGAAGAGCATGGCCGCGCCCGACAGCGCGAGATGGCCCAGATGGATCATGTGCCATGCCGTGGCCTCGCCGCGCTCGGCGGAGTACTGGCACATCGGCGACACGAAGATGCGGTTGGGGAGCTGGAGGCTGCGGAGGGTCGTGGGAGTGAACAGCGCGCTCATGGCGGTGACTCGTCGCTAGAAAGGAGCGATCGAGAATAGCACCGCGATTTCTTTCGTGCAGGGACGCGCACCGCACGAGACGCGGCGCGATGGTTCATACCATCACACGTTCAGCGCGCGTCCACCACGGCGAAGCGGTCGAGCCATTCGCCGAACATCGCGCGGGCGGCGCGTTCGAGTGTCGCGCCGTGACGCGCGGTGTCCTCGCGCAGCGCGGCGACCGTCGTGCCGCTCCGCGCGATATCGCCCGGATACGTGACGAGCCAGCTCTCGAAGCGCTCGACCAGCACTTCCGGATGGCATTGCAGCGCGAGAACGTGCTCGCCCCAGGAAAACGCCTGATGCGCGCACGAATCGGTGGATGCTAGCAGTGTCGCGTCCGTGGGGAGATCGAAGGTATCGCCGTGCCAGTGGAACACCGGCACGGGCGCGCCATCGGCTTCGAGATGCCGCAGCGCGGACGCGCGTCCCGCGTCGGTCAGTTGGAGCGGCGACCAGCCGAGTTCGAGCTTGTCCGACGGATACACGCGCGCACCGAGCGCCCGCGCGATCAGTTGCGAGCCGAGACAGATGCCGATCGTCGGCAAGCCCGCGGCGATGCGTTTTTCGAGCATCGAGAGCAGCGGCGCGAGATGCGGATAATGCGCGTCCTCGTAGGCGCCGATCGGGCCGCCGAGCACGACGAGCAAGGAAGGATCGAGCGGATTGGGCGCGTCGATGCGGCCGCGCCCGACGTCCAGATAGCGCACGAGATGGCCGCGATCGCCGAGCACATGTTCGAGGCTGCCCAGATCTTCGAAATAGACGTGGCGAATCGCCAGGACTTCATGTTTCATCGGCGGCTTTCTCGGGACGGAGTAGTGACGAGCCGCGCCTCGCGGCGAGGCGCGACGGGCACAGTCTAACCGACTCGCCGCGGCCTCACAGCGCCGGATGACGCCAGAAACGCTTTTTACCCCGTCGACCCGAATCAGGCGATCTGGGCGAAGACCTTCCAGCTTTTCTTCTGCGTAGCGACGTCGGCTTCTTCGTATACCGAACAGTCGAGACGCAGATCCGTGTCCGCCATGTCGATCTGCAGAAGCGCGCAGTGATGCGGCGCCTTCTTGGGATTCTTGCTCGCCTCGAAATGCGAGCAGGAGAGACACATGCGGTGCGCCGGAATCTGCTGCTGCGATTCGAGCTGACGGATCGTCTTGAGCAACGTGCGATAGAACGCCACCTGCTCGTCCTCGCGCAGCGTGCCGACCGCCTTCGCGAGGAAGTCCGGCCATTGCAGCGCCTTCTTCGCAGCCGTGCGGCCACGCGCGGTCAGCCGCACCGCGAGCGCGCGGCCGTCGTCGATCGCGCGCCGCTTCTCGACGAGACCCTTGCCTTCGAGCGTGCTCACCGCATCGCTCGTCGTGGCGGCGGTCAGCGCCGTTTCACGCGCGATCTCGCCAAGGCGCATCGGCCCCTTGCGCTGCATCAGCAGAACGAGAATTTCACCCTGGGTTGGCGTCAGCCCCGCGCCTTCCGCCCATTCCCATGCCTGGCTGCGCATCGCGGTGCTCAGCCTCAGCAGGCCGTGGGTCACCCGCCCCGTCGCCTGCTCTCCGTAAACGCCTTCACTCATAGTCTTTCGCTTGTTGTTCCGCTTATGTGTTCTGACGGCACGCTCGCGCCAACCACCGCGAACACCTCGTTCGAAACGCCGCTCGCAGAAAATACTCCGAACACCTTGCGAACTACGCTTCGTCCTCGGTCCCCGCCGTCTCAAAATTCAGGCGTGCCAAGCCAATTAGCGGTGCCTGAATGGGGACATTTGCAACCCTCTTCCTATGCGCCGTCTTATGGTCCTGCTCGTGGCGCTGTTTTCCTGCCGACTATAACGCTATGCCAGCAAAGTCGCCATTCTAAGCGACATAGAACAAACGTACACCTTAATTATCCACGCAGAACTGTGGATAACCCGTGGAAAAGCGTCTTCTTTTATGTGTGCGTATTCTTGATAACACTTGGCCTCAAGTCGAGCACCTTTCCGTTGTCCGGAATTCCCTGTCGCGACGCCTGCGCATACCGCGTGGTTATCATCGCGCTAGCGCGTTGACTCTGCACCTCTTTTTGACGTTTTCCACAGCGTCGCGCAAGACTTGTTAACTTCTACTACGTCTGTATACGGATTTCTCGAAGAAATCCTTAGGGACGTCGAATCGGTTCTTCTTCAAACGTTGCCGCGAGCGCTTTATTCCCCTTGCTCGTCAAGCACATGTTTCATACCGGCCAAAGTTAAAGGCCGCTTCGCAGTGTTTCCGAAGCGGCCTTTCGTGATGATTCGCTGGCTGGTGTCAGCGTAAGCGTGATGTTATCGACGCCATTGCAAACATTGCTGCCTGACGGCCTCGTGTAGAGATTTTTCCTTGTCGACCACGCCTCGCAGCCAGGTCGCGTCATTGACGCCGCGCGCGATATCGGCCACTTCCGCGAGCGCGGCTTGCGATCCGAGCGCTTCGGCATGCGGCGCGAGCACATCGAGCGTCGCGAGAATGTCTTCGCCGATGGTCCGCCGCTCGCCCGTCTGCGGATGGATGCACGTGCCTTCCAGTCCGAAGCGGCACGCCTCGAAACGGTTGAACGTGTAGACGAGATAATCGTCCTCGCGCGGCGTGAGCGGTTTGTCGAGCAGCAGATAGCGCGACAGCGTCTGGATGTAGCAGGCGATCGCGGCGGCCTTGTCGACGGAAAGCGGCGTGTCCATCACGCGCACTTCGATCGTTCCGAAGCCGGGCTTCGGCCGGATATCCCAGTAGAAGTCCTTCATGCTGTTGACGACGCCCGTATTGACCATCTTCGAGAAGTACTCTTCGAAGCCGTCCCAGGTCAGCACGAAGGGCGCGCGCCCCGACAGCGGAAAAGCGAATACCGAATTCAGCCGCGCCGAATGGAAGCCCGTGTCGACGCCCTGGATGTACGGCGACGACGCTGAAAGCGCGATGAAATGCGGGATATAGCGCGACATCGAATGCAGCAGGAAGAGGGCGCTATTCGGATCGGGACAACCGATGTGAACGTGCTGGCCGAACACCGTGAACTGCTTGGCGAGGTATCCGTACAGTTCGGAGATGTACTGGAAGCGCGGCGCGTCGTAGATCTGCCGATCGCTCCATTGCTGGAACGCGTGCGTGCCGCCGCCCGCGAGCCCGACGTTCAGCTGGTCCGCCGCGGCGACGAGCGTATCGCGGATCTTGCGGAGGTCCGTGACGGCCTGCTCGTGCGTCGTGCAGATGCCGGTCGAAAGCTCGATCATGCTTTCGGTGATTTCCGGCGTGATGTTGCCCGGAATCT
Source organism: Caballeronia jiangsuensis (assembly GCF_046030135.1). Classification (NCBI taxonomy): domain Bacteria; kingdom Pseudomonadati; phylum Pseudomonadota; class Betaproteobacteria; order Burkholderiales; family Burkholderiaceae; genus Caballeronia; species Caballeronia jiangsuensis. Next base: position 102,534 of record NZ_JAQQDB010000011.1, on the reverse strand, counting down.
TTTCGTCCTTGATGAGACGCATGAGGTCCGACGCGGCGCGCGTCAGATCATAGTCGTGCGTGTTGACGACCTGGATTTCCAGCTCGACGCCGAACGTGAATGGTTCGGAGTTGATGAAAGGTTCGAGTGCCATGACGCCTCTTGAATGATCAATGCCTGGGCAGGGCGGGCGCGATCACTCGCGCCGCTCGCCGACTGCCGACAGGCTACGGTACACCACGAAAGGCGAGACGATCTGCAGCACGACGATAGAGCACATGATGATCGCGCGCAGCGTCGGATCGTAGTCCGGATAGAGCACGTACATGTCGTCGACGAGCACGTACGCGAGCGCCGACATCGGCGTCAGCGCGACGCCGAGCGCCGCGCCTTGCTTCCAGTCGAGTCCGCTCGGCTTCGCGAAAATCAGCACGCCGACGAGCTTGCCGACGAAGCGCGCGACGATCAGCCCGAGCGCCGCGACGCCGCCGAGCGCGATATCGCGCCAGTGGAACGACGTCAGCGTCAGCGCAAAAAGAATGACGGTGAGCAGCCATCCAGCGGAGCCGAAATGCGACGGCCAGAGTTGCGGCCGCTCGTCAGCATTCTTCACGATGATGCCCGCGGCGAGCAGCGCGAGAATCGTCGATAGCTTGAAGATGTGCGCGACCGCGATCGCCAGCAGCACGAGCCCGAAGAGCGCGACGAACGAATGCTCGTCGTTGGCGGGCAGACGCCGCACCAGCATATTGCAGGCACGCGCGAGCAGGAACGCGAGCACGAGCGAGCCGATCAGAAGATAGAGCGGCTGCAGGATCGTCGCGAGCGCATTGCCGTAGATTTCCTGATGCAGCACGCCGGCCGCGAGCTTCTCCACGATCACCGCGTACATGCTGTTCAGCGCGGTCAGCGTCAAGAGACGTTGCGTGACCTGGCCTTCGGCGCGCAGTTCGGTCTTCAGCTGAATGACCATCGCGGGCGACGTGGCCATCGCGATGGCCGCGACCACGACCGATGGCATCGTCGGCACGTTGAGCAGCGTCAGCGCGATCAGCACGAGGCCGAACGTGAGCGTCGACTCGGCGATGCTCGACAGAATCAGATACGGATTGCGGCGGATCCAGCGCAGATCGAGCCGGCCGCCCAGTTCGAAGAGCAGCAGCCCGAGCGCGACATCGAGCAGCGGCCGCGACAGGCCGCCCGCGCTCGAGTCGATCACGCCGAGACCCGCGTTGCCCGCGATCAGCCCGATCACCGCGAAACCGGTGATGCGCGGCAGCCGCCACGCACGCCATAAAAGCTCTCCGGCGAGTCCCGCCGTAATGAGCGCGAGACCGGCCCAGAAAATGGCATCGGGTTCGAGCGGCCAGACGGGCAAAAATGAAAATGCCGAATTCATCGTATTGGCTTCTCCTTCGTAGCTGCAGCAGAGCGTGCACGTTCCGTTGCGTGACTCGCATCGACGGCGCGCGCTCGCGGGCGAGGCGCATCCGCCCGGCTATGCGAGCGTTGGTTCATTCAGGCGAAACGAAATGCGAACGAACACGGCGTCACGGTCGGGCCGTGCACGGATTAGACGACGCGTTCGGCTGGCTGCGATGCGCCTTGCACGCGCCCAATGTCGCACCGGAGATCTCGGATCCGTGTGACACGGGCAACACATGCGGCGCCTGCTCGAATGCCGGGCCGAACACAGCAAACGACGGCGCGGCTTCGTTGATCAGATTCTTGGCGCGCAACCATCGTTCCATTGAAGCGGTCGCCGTCCGAACGGCGCGACGCAGGAAGAAGCGCGATTGTGCCATACCTCGGTTCCCCTGACAGAAAGTCCAAGCTCATGATTCTTATGAAGTAAAAGCGACTGCCTGTTCTCGTCCCGGCTGGAAAGGCTGACCGGTTGCTGCTTGCATGGCGTTCGGACTTTTCGTTTACGCCCGACCGACGGCCCCGCCGTCAGGTGTTTACAGGTTTACTGTATATAAACGTAGTAGTAGTTAACAAGAGGTCGCCGCTTCTGTGGATAACATCGGTTTCGTCTTTTCATTCAATCAATTGGACAAAGCAGAAGCGGGCCGTAAACATGTTGGCGCTACGCGGTCAACCCGGAACAACTTCTGGGCGCGTAAACGTGACGGCGCAGTTGTCCCGTTTACGTGCACATCGCGTTCACAAGAGTTTCACCTGCAATTCGACGGGTTATCCACAGCGCGCCGAGAACAACTATGTCGAGCCGATTTCTCCATGACGAAGTGCCCTGAGCAAAAATCGGGCGGGGTCGATGGCGTCGGCGAGTTCGCGTTCGATGAGCCACGGTTCTCCTTCGACCTGCGACGCGATCAGTTCGGCCGCGAGCGTCGCCCAGACGAGCCCGCGCGAGCCGAATGCGAATGCGCCGTATAGACCCGGCATACGTGGCAGATCAAGCGGCCACGCGCCCGAAAGCCGATGCGCATCGCGGCGCGCGGCGCTCTCATCGGCGAGCTGGCCGATCATCGGCATGCGGTCGCTCGTCACGCAGCGGAACGCGACGCGGCCCGCGCGGATTTCTCCCGGCGCGCGCGCGAGATCCGGCAACATGCCCGCGACGCGCTCGATGTTCTCCCGATGCCCGGCGTCGCGGATGTCGCGGTCGGGATCGTCGATGTCATAGGTCGCACCGATGAGCGCGCCGTCCGCGCCAAGCGGCACCGCGTAGCCTTCTCCAACGACCGGCGCGCGCAGGGCATCGAGCGCGGATGAATCGAGCACGGTGAGCTGACCGCGCACGTTGCGTGTCGGCGCACCGTATAGACCAGCGAGACGCGCGGCATCGTGCGCGTTCGCGAGCACCATCACCGGCGCGCTGGCGATCTTGCCGCCGCTCGAATCGAACGCGGTCCAGACGTCGCCATCGTGCGCGATGCGCGTCACTTCGGTCTTCATGCGCGACGTGATCCGGGCCGCGCCGTCGGCGAGTTGCGCGGCGCAAACGGCCGCGGGCGAGATCGCACCGCCGCGCGGAAAGAACCAGCCGCCGCGTGCGACATCGACGCCAGCGATGCGCGATGCCTCGTCGCGCGTCATCGGCTGCACGTAGTCGGTTGGATACGCGAAGCGCGCGATGGCGCCGGCGAGCGCATCGGCGTCCTCGGGCGTATCGGCGATCTGAAGCAGGCCCGCGTCGCTGCGCATCAAGTCGTGACTGGCATCTTCGAGCGCGTGCCATCGGCGCAATGCGTAGAGAAAGCCCGCGCGCGTGAGGCGAGCGGCGACGCTGTCGTCGCGCCAGACGATAGGATGAAACACGCCGGCCGGATTGCCCGATGCATCGCGCGCGGGCAACGCGTGACGATCGATCAGCGTGACCTGCCAGCCGCGACCGGCGAGCCGCGCGCTCACCGCGCAGCCCGCGAGTCCCGCGCCGATGACGATAGCCTCGCGCGTCTTCGCGTCGCAAGGAAGCGGCGGTTCGTGACGGCGCACGCGCCAACGCGGCGCGAAGCGTGCGATGAGCGGCGTGTCCGTCGCCGCCGACAGGCACTCGAAGCCCGACGATTCCAGCGCGCGGCGCAACGACACATCAAGCGGCCCGGATGCGTTCGCGGACACTGTCGCGCCGTCGCCGGCGAAACGCGCTAGCGTTTTGCACAGCTTGCGCGGATCGTCGGTTGCTTCGAGATGGAATGCATCGGCGCGCAACCAGAGTTTCGACAGCATCTCGTGCGCGTCATCGCCGATGGCGAGCGTCAGCACCACGCGTCCTTCGTCGAACTCCAGCCGATGCACGCCCGGCACGCGCATCGGCCACGCACGCGCGAGCTCGGTTGCGAGCGGCGATGCGTCATCGGTCGAAGGCGGATCGTCCAGCGCGGTCAGCGTTGCAGTGGCCACGACGTGCAGCCGGTCGCAACGTTCATCGTCGTCGCGCCAGCGTTGCCAAAGAGGAAGGAAGGCGCTGAACGTCGTATCGACAAAGGTGAAGACGCGCGTGCGCCGCCAGCGCGCGGGGAGATCGTGCGGCGCGAAAAGCAGGGATTCGGTCATGCGATAGGGAAAGACAAATCAGGCGGAAGACGACTTGGCGATGACTCGCGCCGCGCCATTCACCGCGTCTTCGATCATCAACGGTTCGAGCGCGTAGCCCGCCGCTCGCCATGCGGCGAGTCCGCCGAGCAGCGGCGCGACATCGTGGAAGCCATGCGCGACCAGCTCCTTGGCGGCGAGCGCCGCGGACACTTCGCTCGGACAGTCGCAGTACGTCACGAGCTTGCGGTCGCGGGCGATGCCGGCGAGTTGCGTGGCGGCGTCGTCGTGGAGGAGCAGCGCGCCGGGAATCGCGAACGGGTCCATCGCGCGTCGTTCGCGGCGGCGCACGTCGATGACGAGCGGCGGCGGTTCGCCATCGAGCAGCGCGCGCAGCATCGCGATATCGATGCGGGCCATGCGCAGCCTGCGCAACAGCGACACGCGCTGCCACCAGCGCACGGCGAGATAGAGCGCGAGCGCGACGACCGCGAGCACGATCACGCCGCGCCCGAACAGGTCGAGCCAGGCGAGCGCGCGATCGACGAGATCGGCGAAGATCGCGCCGAATGCGACGCCGATGCCGGACCACAGCAGCGCGCCGAGCGCGTCATAAAAGAGAAAGCTGCCAAGGCCGATGCCGGTCGCGCCCGCGACGGGAATCGCGAGCGTCGACAAGCCGGGAATGAATTTCGACAACGCGAGGATGCGCACGCCGAAGCGCCCGAAGAAGTCGAGGCTGCGGTTCACGCAGGTATCGCGCGAGATCGAGACCTTGCACATGAAGGCGAGCACGCGGCTGCCGTAGCGCCGTCCGAGCCAGAACCAGAGCGTGTCGCCGATGAGCGCGGCAATGCTCGCCGTGACGACGATCGCCGCGAGCGGCTCCCACGCACCCGACGCGAAGCCCGAAACCGCACCCGATGCGAAGCTCGCGGAGACCGTGATCGCACCCGTCAAAACCAATGTGGGCAAGGCTGGGAGCGGCAGGCCGAGGCATTCGAGCAGAACGTTGGCAAAAACCAACGGCAGGCCGTATTCGATGATCAGCTCGCGTAGCATGGATCGGACCCAGTTGTTCTGCGCTGAAAAAACCGCCGGGAGCCCAAAAAATATAAGGGTAAATCTTTGAAACCCTTATCCTGATTGGGTTTGCGCTGCGCTATCATACCAAGCGCCGCGTATAGAGGCGGCGTGAAGGCGACGAAGTGGAGCAATGCCGGTGAGATGGCGCGTAACAACGCCGATTCGTCGGGCGGGCGCGCCAGAAGGCCGTCCCTACTCGACTGCACGGTTTGCGCACGTATAATCGGCGCGTTCGCGCTGTTCGTGTCAACCTAAACTGATAAAGGAACCTTAATGAACAAACAGGAATTGATCGACGCCGTAGCCGCTCAGACCGGCGCCAGCAAGGCTCAAACCGGCGAAACGCTGGACACGTTGCTCGAAGTGATCAAGAAGGCTGTCTCGAAAGGTGACGCAGTGCAGTTGATCGGCTTCGGCAGCTTCGGCTCGGGAAAGCGCGCAGCGCGCACCGGCCGCAATCCGAAGACTGGCGAGTCCATCAAGATTCCGGCCGCAAAGACGGTCAAGTTTACGGCTGGCAAGGCATTCAAGGACGCAGTGAACAAGCGGTAAGCTTCTTGCCGATTGTGCGGCTACTCGAATCGAAGTAGCCCGATATACATAACCCGCCATTGGCGGGTTTTTTTTCGGCTGTGTGTTTCGCTTTCGAACCGGTCACGCCTTCAGTGCCGATGATCGTCGCAATCGCAATCGGGACCATGATCGTGATCGTGGTCATGGTCATGATCGTGTTCTTCGACTTCCCACGCGGGGAACGGATCGGCGAAGCGTTGCCAGCGATCGAGGCCGAGCGTCCATTCGTCGTCGGTCAGAAGACATGCGTCGAACTTGTCCTGCCATGCGGTCCGATCGAGATGCTCGCCGATCAGCACCAGTTCCTGCCGACGGTCACCGATGCTGTTGTCATCCGGATCGCCATACCATTCCGCGACGATCTCCGCTTCGAGTTCGGGGTCGTCGGTCGGCCATTCGCTGCGATCTTGCGCCGCCCACCAGAGTCCCGCCGGACCATGCCGGACCGTGCCGCCCGCTTGCGATAGCGAACCGCCGACATCGCTGCGCGTCGCGAGCCAGAAGAAGCCTTTCGCGCGCAGGACGCCGGGCCATTCCTGATGCAGGAGGTTCCACAAGCGTTCGGGATGAAACGGCCGGCGCGCGCGATACACGAAATGGCCGGCGCCGGATGCATCGGCTTCGTCGCTCGCAGCATGCTCGCCGTTGAGAATCGCGAGCCAGCCGGGCGCGCTCGCGGTCGCATCGAAATCGAAGCGGCCGGTGTTCAGCACATCGCCGGAAGGCACTTTGCCCGATTGCACCCGCACCTGGAGCGCGCGCGGATTGAGACCATGCAGGATGCGCGCGATCCGTTCCACTTCGTCCGCACTGGCGAGATCGATCTTGTTGATGACGATGACATCGCAGAACTCGATCTGTTCGATGAGCGTTTCGACGACTGTCTGATCGTCTTCGTCGTCGTGGCCTTGTTGCGCAAGACCGCGCTCGGCGAGCGAACCCGAAGAGGCATAGTCGCGCAGGAAGCTCGCGGCATCGATCACGGTGACGAAAGTGTCGAGATGCGCGCGGCCTGCGAGCGTCGCGTCGTCGTCATCGCCGAACGCGAGATGCTCGGCGATCGTCATGGGATGAGCGACGCCCGGCAACTCGACGACGATCGCATCGAAGCGCTGCTGTTCCGCGATCCAGGTGATCGCGCTTTCGAGCGCTTCCATCGACTGGTCGCCGAGCGTCAGGACGAGGCAGCCGTTGGGCAGTTCGGTGGTTTCGCGATCCGCTGCGGACGCGGCCTTGCCGCATGTCACGGCGCCGATGCGGATGTCGTCGGCGTTGGCGAGCAGGGCATCGACGAGCGTGGTCTTACCCGCGCCGGTGAATCCCGATAGCACGGTAATGGGCAATGGCGTCTGGTTCATCGCAGTGGAAGCGTGGCGGGAAATGGAGCGCGCGAGCGCGAGCCCGCGCTGCCGTTAGAACGGCGCGGGCGATCGAATAGGGGATTTTGCATCAAATGCGCGCGGGACGCGGCGCGCATGCGACGAGTGCGCCTGAGCTCAGCGCGTGGCCTGGAGCAGTTTCCAGCGGCGCAGGATCTCGATGATCTGTGCCGAGTACTTGTCGCGGAGCGCAGGTGTTTCGGAATGGTAAGCGCCGACTGCCTGCCACGAATTGCCGTACTTGTTCATTTTCTGGCGCAGATGCCAGGCCGCGACGTACACGCTCTTGCACGGCTCCATGAGCGTGCCGCTCGAAATACCGTACTGCGCCAGCGTATTGAGATGGATCGAGTTGATCTGCATCAGCCCGTAATCGGTCGAGCCATTGGCGTTCTTGTTGATGGCGTCGGGCTTGTTGTGCGATTCCTGCCATGCGATCGCGCGCAGGATGAGCGGATTGACCTTCTGGTACTTCGCTGCTTCGTCGAAGCAGTCTGCGTGCGCGGAGGCGGCCGCTGTGAGCGGCACGCATATCGCAAGTAGTCGCAGTGTTCTCTTCATCTTCCTTCTACTCCATCCGCCCATGCGGAACGTCATGCCGCCGTTGCGGCGCCTTGGCGCCAACGCCAACAAATCAACGCCCGCGGCCGGACTGCATGGGGAAAACCCGCCCATTTTGCAATCGCCCGGAATGCGGAACCGACCGTATCATACCGGCTGACGAATCAGACCATAAGTTGGCTATCAGACATACGCCTCGCTGACCGACGGAAGTCCTCATACACAAGAACGCCCCCGACCTGTCAATCGGACGTGTTCTAAATGTATGAATAATAAGACTTCTGGACGGGGTACAATTCGACTCCCGCGCGCATCGGCCGACCTTTGGAACCGCTCCGAGTACGGTCTATCGGCAAGTTATTCGAAAGCTTGAGAGCGCTGGATTGGTATCGAACGAAACAGCAAGGGCGACCTGATGTGGAACGAATTGGCACAATTTCGTTACATTATGCTGTTATCGTCATATTTTTTAAAATGATCGCGAGGGGGCGGAACTGTTCGTCCCACGCCGCGATAAGCAGCGCTCTCGGCTGAGGAGCGGTGCTGCCTTAGCCGGCTCCCCAGAGACCCGGCTCTGACATCACATTCATGAGAAGACAACCTATGGCACTGCGTCGTATCGCGACGGCACTGCTGGCGGCGGGACTTATCGTCGCGCAAGCCGCGCACGCGCAAGTGACGTTGAATTTCGTCAATGCGGACATCGACCAGGTCGCGAAAGCGATCGGCGCCGCTACCGGCAAAACGATCATCGTCGATCCCCGCGTGAAGGGGCAACTCAACCTGGTCTCGGAGAATTCGGTTCCCGAGGATCAGGCGCTGAAGACGCTCCAGTCGTCGCTGCGCATGCAGGGCTTCGCGCTCGTGCAGGATCACGGCGTCCTGAAAGTCGTGCCCGAAGCCGACGCCAAGCTGCAGGGCGTGCCCACGTATGTCGGCAATGCGCCGGCCGCGCGCGGCGATCAGGTGATCACGCAGGTCTTTCAGTTGCGTAACGAATCGGCGAACAATCTCTTGCCGGTGCTGCGCCCGCTGATCTCGCCGAACAACACCATCGCGGCCTATCCGGCGAACAACACGCTCGTCGTCACCGATTACGCCGACAACGTGCGCCGCATCGCGGGCATTATCGCGGGCGTCGATACGGCGGCGGGCCGCTCCGTCGATGTCGTGACGCTGAAGAACGCGAACGCCATCGACGTCGCCGAGCAGATGAACAAGCTGCTCGATCCCGGCGCGGTCGGCAGCACGGACGCCACGCTCAAAGTCACGGTCACGCCGGACGCGCGCACCAACTCGCTGATGTTCCGCGCGTCCAGCGCCTCGCGCCTCGCCGCGGCGAAGCAACTCGCGCAGAAGCTCGATTCGCCCACCTCGCAGCCGGGCAACATGCACGTCGTCGCGCTGCGCAATGCCGACGCCACGCGCCTCGCCAAGACGCTGCGCGGGATGATGGGCAAGGGCAACAACAATTCGGACAATACATCGGGTTCCGGCTCGAACTCGAATTCGTTCGGCCAGAGCGGCAGCGGACTCGGCAGTTCGTCGATGTCTACCGGCACGTCCGGCACGCCGCCTCTGCCGGGCGGTCTCGGCGGCAGCACGGGCAGCAGCAACAATCCGATGTCGGGCGGCACCGGCAACCGCGACTCGAGCTTCTCGTCGAACAAGGACAGCGAGTCCGGCAACGACCAGGGCGGCGGCATGATCCAGGCCGATGCCGCGACGAACTCGCTGATCATCACGGCGGCCGACCCGGTTTACCGGAATCTGCGCGCCGTGATCGACCAGCTCGACGCGCGCCGCGCGCAGGTGTATATCGAGGCGCTGATCGTCGAATTGTCCGCGACCTCGGGCGCGAACCTCGGCATTCAGTGGCAGGGCGCGCTGCTTTCCAACAGCGGCAACAACGCGCTTTACGGGAGCACGAGCTTCGGCCAGGGCAACACGAATATCGTCGATCTGACCTTGCAGGGCAACGCGATCGCGCAGAATCCGTCCGCGCTCACATCGGCGACGGGCCTGCTCGCGCAGGGCGTGAACATCGGGCTGCTGCACCGTTTCGGCAATCTGTTCGGTCTGGGCGGACTGTTGCAGGCGCTGTCGACATCGGCGGATGCGAACATCCTCTCGACGCCTAACCTGATCACGCTCGACAACGAGGAAGCGAAGATCGTCGTCGGCCAGAACGTGCCGGTCGTGACGGGCTCCTACGCGACGCCGACCGCGAACGCCGCGACCTCGGTCACCGCATTCAACACGTTCGACCGGCGCGATGTCGGCGTGACGCTGCACGTGAAGCCGCAGATCACCGACGGCGGCGTGCTCAAGATGCAGATCTATCAGGAAGATTCGAGCGTCGATACCACGACGAAGAACGATCCGGGCGGCGTGACCATCAACACGCGCTCGGTGCAGTCGACCATCCTCGCGGATGACGGCGAGATCGTCGTGCTCGGCGGCCTGATGCAGGATCAGTACAACAACAACAACAGCAAGATTCCGCTGCTCGGCGACATTCCGTTCATCGGCAGCCTGTTCAGAAGCGAAAGCAAGACGCGCACGAAGACCAACCTGATGGTGTTTCTGCGCCCGGTGATCGTGCGCGATCAGGCGACCTCCACGCAGATCGCCAACACGCGCTATGACTATCTGCGTCAGCAGCAGTACGGCTCGACGACGGACAACCGTCTCATCAAGGATCAGAATGTGCCGGTGATGCCGCCGAAGCCGCTCGGTCCGAGCGAGGGCGGCGGCGCGCCGGCCCAGAATCTGCTGGACTGGAGCAACACGACGCGCGGCCCCGGACCGAGCACGACGCTGCCGCAGAATCCGGACGCAGGTCCGGCGCCGCAGCCGATGCAGTCCGCGCCGCAATCGACGATGCCGCCGCAGAGCTATCCGCTTCCCGCGAACGGCGCGACCAACGCGATGCCGGGCAACGCGGCGACCAACACCCTGCCGGGTAACGCCGCGACGAACGGCCAACAGGGAGTCCGGCCGTGAGCACGGTCAACGGTGCAGTCGAGAGCGCGAGCAGCGCGGCGTCGCCGCTGGCGGCCCGGCTCGTGCCCTACGGCTTCGCGCGCAGCGGGCAGATTCTGCTCGCGCACCAGCACGCGGACAGCATCGAGGTATGGATCAGCGAGCGCACCACCGACGCGGCGCTCGCCGAAGTCGCGCGCAATTTCGGCGCGCTGTCGATCGTGCGCAAGCCCGCCGCTGAACTCGCCGCGGCGATCAATTCGGCCTACGCCCGCAACGACGGCAGCGCGGCGCAAGTGGTCGGCGAAGTGGAAGGCGAAGTCGATCTGTCTCGCCTGATGCAGGACATTCCCGAAGTCGAGGATCTGCTCGAATCGGAAGACGACGCGCCGATCATCCGCATGATCAACGCGCTGCTCACGCAGGCGGCGCGCGAGCAGGCATCGGATATTCATATCGAGCCGTTCGAGAACGCGTCGGTCGTGCGCTTTCGCGTCGATGGCACGTTGCGCGATGTCGTGCGCCCGAAGAAAGCGCTGCACGGCGCGCTGATCTCGCGTATCAAGATCATGGCGCAGCTCGATATCGCCGAAAAACGCCTGCCGCAGGACGGCCGTATCACGTTGCGCGTGGGCGGACGTCCGGTCGATGTGCGCGTTTCCACACTGCCGACCGGCCACGGCGAGCGCGCGGTGCTGCGTCTCCTGGAAAAGGACGCACAGCGCCTGAATCTCGAAACGCTCGGCATGGCGCGCGACACGCTCGTCCACTTCGACAAGCTGATCGGCCGCCCGCACGGCATCGTGCTCGTGACCGGTCCGACCGGCTCCGGCAAGACGACCACGCTCTATGCGTCGATGTCGCGTCTGGAAACCACGACCACCAACATCATGACGGTGGAAGATCCGATCGAATACGACTTGTCGGGGATCGGGCAAACGCAGGTGAACGAGCGCATCGGCATGACGTTCGCGCGCGCGTTGCGTTCGATTCTTCGTCAGGATCCGGACATCATCATGATCGGTGAAATCCGCGATCTCGAAACCGCGCAGATCGCGGTGCAGGCATCGCTCACCGGTCACCTGGTGCTCGCGACGCTGCACACGAACGATGCCGCATCCGCCGTCACGCGTCTCACCGACATGGGCGTGGAGCCGTATCTGCTCGCGTCGTCCCTGCTCGGCGTGCTCGCGCAGCGTCTCCTGCGCCAGCTCTGCCCGGTGTGCAAGGAAGAGCGCGTCGAGGAAGACGGCACGAAGCGTTACCATCCGGTCGGCTGCGAGCGATGCGGCCAGTCGGGTTATGTCGGCCGTCGCGGCGTGTATGAACTGCTTCTGATCGACGACGCGATCCGCCCGCTCATCCATCGAAACGCGGCGGATGCCGAGATTCTCGAAGCGGGCCGCAAGCAGGGCATGCGCACGCTGCGCGAGGACGGCGAGCGCTGGCTCGCTGCCGGCGTGACGTCGCTGGAAGAAGTGCTGCGCGTGACGGGCGGAGAGTAAAGGTATGCCGGCTTTTCGTTTCGAAGCGATCGACCACGCGGGCAAGACGCAGAAAGGCGTGCTCGATGCCGACAGCGCCCGCGCCGCGCGCAGCCAGTTGCGCACGCAGGGGCTGACACCGCTCGTCGTCGAGGCGGCGGGCACGCGCACGCGCGGCGAGCGTCAGCAGCGGCTGTCGCTCGGGCGGCGTCTGTCGCAGCGCGAGCAGGCGATTCTCACGCGCCAGCTCGCGAGTCTTCTGATCGCGGGTCTGCCGCTCGGCGAAACGCTCGCGGTGCTGACGGAGCAGTCCGAACGCGATTACATCCGCGAACTGATGGCCGCGATCCGCGCCGAAGTGCTCGGCGGCCATTCCTTCGCCAACGCGCTCGCGCAGCATCCGAAGGACTTTCCGGAGATCTATCGCGCGCTCGTTGCGGCGGGCGAGCATACCGGCAAGCTCGGCCTCGTGCTGTCGCGTCTCGCCGACTACATCGAACAACGTAACGCGCTGAAGCAGAAGATCATTCTGGCGTTCACGTATCCGGGCATCGTGACGCTCATCGCGTTCGGCATCGTCACGTTCCTGCTGAGCTATGTCGTGCCGCAGGTCGTGAACGTGTTCGCGAGCACGAAGCAGGCGCTGCCTTTCCTGACCGTCATGATGATGGCGCTCTCGTCCTTCGTCCGGAGTTACTGGTGGGCGATGCTGATCGGCGTCGTGATTTTCGCGTGGCTCGTGAAGACCATCCTCGCGCGGCCCGGGCCGCGCATGTCGTTCGACCGGTGGCTGCTCGGCGCGCCGCTCATCGGCAAGCTGGTGCGCGGCTACAACACGGTGCGCTTCGCCAGCACGCTCGCGATCCTGACCGCTGCCGGCGTGCCGATCCTGCGCGCGCTGCAGGCTGCCGGCGAAACGCTCAGCAACACGGCGATGCGCGAGAACGTCGACGACGCGATCGTGCGCGTGCGCGAAGGCTCGTCGCTGTCGCGCGCGCTCGGCAACACGAAGACGTTTCCGCCCGTGCTGGTTCACCTGATCCGCTCGGGGGAAGCGACCGGCGACGTCACCACGATGCTCGATCGCGCATCCGAAGGCGAAGCGCGCGAGCTCGAACGGCGCACGATGTTCCTCACGAGCCTGCTCGAACCGCTGCTGATTCTCGCGATGGGCGGCGTGGTGCTGGTGATCGTGCTCGCGGTAATGTTGCCGATCATCGAACTGAATAATCTGGTGCAGTGATGAACGCCCTTCAAACTCGCTTACTGACACTCGCCGCGCTCGCGCTCTTTTGCGTGACGGTGACGTACTGGGTCGTCACGCTGACCGCGCGGCAGACCGCGCCGCTGCCCGCCGCGGCCGCGACGCGCACGCCGTCGGTGGAACAGGCCGCGACCATTTTCGGCGGACGGCTTGAGCGTCAGGCCAATTCGGACGTGCATCTGTTCGGCATTCTCGCGTTGCAGGGCGGCGCGGCGGCCATCGTGAGCTACGGCGGCGAAGCGGCGAAGGCCGTGTCGCTGGGCGGGCCGCTCACGCAGGGCGTGAAGCTCTCGGAGGTGCGCGCGCGTTCGATCATCATCGAGCGCAACGGCGTGAAATCGGAGATCTTCCTGCCGCAGAATCCGCCCGGACCGACGATCTGGGTGCGCTGAGCGTGACGCGATGCCTCGCACGGGCATGAAGCACGCGACGAAAGCGGATCGATAGAATGACCGGCGGCTTCCGAAAGACAGGAAGCCGCACGATTTTTCCAATCATCACCGGGCATGAGGCCCGGAAACGATATTTTCAATTCAAGAGGTAGCAGTCATGCAATTGTGGACACAACGCCGCATGCGAATTCAACAGGCTCAGGCGCAAGGACGCCGTCAGCGCGGTTTCACGCTGATCGAAATCATGGTCGTGATCGCGATTCTCGGCATTCTCGCCGCGCTGATCGTGCCGAAGATCATGAGCCGCCCGGACGAGGCGCGCCGCGTCGCCGCGAAGCAGGACATCGGCACCATCATGCAGGCGATGAAGCTGTATCGCCTCGATAACGGCCGCTATCCGACGCAGGAGCAGGGTTTGCGCGCGCTCGTCGAAAAGCCGACGACCGAACCCGTGCCGAACAACTGGAAGGACGGCGGCTATCTCGAACGCCTGCCGGCGGATCCGTGGGGCGCGCAGTATCAATATCTGAATCCGGGCGTGCACGGCGAAGTCGACGTGTTCAGCTACGGCGCGGACAACAAGGCGGGCGGCGAAGGCAACGATGCCGATGTCGGCTCGTGGCAATGACCATCGCACGATAGACGAAGGACAGCGGCGTGAACAGGCACCGACATACGCGACGCAACGCGGGCTTCACGCTGCTCGAAATGCTCGTCGTGCTGGTGATCGCGGGCTTGCTGGTGTCGCTCGCGTCGCTGCAACTGACGCGCAACCCGCGCACCGATCTCAATGAGGAAGCGCAACGTCTCGCGCTGCTGTTCGAATCGGCGGGCGACGAGGCGCAGGTGCGCGCGCGGCCGATCGCGTGGCAGCCGCTCGACGGCGGGTTTCGCTTCGACATCCGCACGGAAGACGGCTGGCGACCATTGCGCGACGACCTCCTGCGCCAGCGCCGCTGGGAAGGCGGCGTGACCGGCGTGTCGATCCAGTTCCTCGACTCGGACAAGATGGTGAGCCGGCTCGTGTTCGGCACCGAAGCCATCGACGCGCCGATGGAAATCACGCTGTTTTCGGCCGTGGGCCGCGTGACCATCGTCGGGAGCGGCAACGGCCGCTATCAGGTGCGGTGATGCGTGAACGTCGACTTCAGCGCGGCTTCACGATGATCGAAGTGCTCGTCGCACTGGCGATCATCGCGGTGGCGCTCGCCGCCTCGGTGCGCGCGGTCGGCTCGCTCGCGACGGGCGAAGCGGACCTGCATCGGCGGCTGCTCGCGGGCTGGAGCGCGGACAACGAACTCGCGCAACTGCGGCTCTCACGGCAGTTTCCGCCGATCGGCTCGCGCACCTTCGACTGCTCGCAGGGCAATCTGAAGCTCGTATGCACGCAGCGCGTGAGCCAGACGCCGAACCCGATTTTCCGGCGCGTCGAGATGTTCGTCTCGACGCCGGGCCGCTCCGGCAATCTGGCGCAAATGGTCACGGTGGTGGCGAATGAAACGAACCGCTCGCTCTGACCGCCGCGCCACGCAGCGCGGCTTCACGCTGCTGGAGATGCTGATCGCCATCGCGATTCTCGCGGTGCTCGCGGTGTTGTCGTGGCGCGGGCTCGACTCGGTGATCCGCGGCCGCGCGACGATCGAGAACGCGATGGAAGACGAGCGCGTCGTCGCGCAGTTGTTCGACCAGATGCGCATCGACGCGCGCCAGGCCGCCACCGACGACGAAGCCGGCCAGCCCGCCGTGCAGGTCGGCAACGGCTCGCTGCAGATCGTGCGCGGCGTGTTCGCGCCGGGCACGCCGCCGCGGCTTCAGGTGGTGCGCTACCGGCTGTCGAACGGGCGCATCGTGCGCTTTGCGTCGCCGCCGCTTTCGAATGTCGGCGAAGTGCGGCGCGCGTTGTCGTCGGGCGATACGGGCGACGGCTGGAGCTCGATTCCGCTGATGGGCGGCGTGGCCTCGCTCGCGACGCGTGTCTATATCCCGGAAAAAGGCTGGTCGACGCGCATGAGCGACGTGCTCGCGCAGATCAACCAGAACGACAACAACCTGAAGGTGCCGCAACTCGGCAACGCGCCGCTCGCGCGCGCGGTGTCGGGCATTCAGATCGCGGTCGGCGCGCGCACGCTCGCGACGCCGCTCACGCGCGTGTTTCTGGTCGGAGAATGAGCATGCGCGCCCAGAACCCGAAAAGGCAACGCGGCGTCGCGATCATCAGCGCGCTTCTGGTCGTATCGCTCGCGGCGATTCTCGTGTCGGGCATGCTGTGGCGTCAGCAGGTGCAGATTCGCCGCATCGAGAATCAGCGGCTGCTCGCGCAGGCGCAGTGGATTTCGCGCAGTGCGCTCGACTGGACGCGCCTCATCCTGCGCTCGGAAGCCGATACCTCGCCGACGGTCACGTACCTCGGCGGCGTGTGGGGCGTGCCGATCGCGAAGACGAAGCTGTCGGATTTCCTCGGGCAGATCGGCGAAGTGCGCGCGCAGCAGGGCGCATCGACGTATCTGTCCGGCTCGATCGAGGACGCGCAGGCGAAGTTCAACCTGCGCAATCTGGTCAGTACGCCGACGCCCGGCGTGCTGACCATCAACGTCGCGCAGATTCAGGCGTTCCAGCGGCTGCTCACGATGCTCGGCATCAACGGCTCGCTCGCGAAGACGGTCGCACTGCAGATGCGCGCGGGCCTCGCGCGTTCCGCGACGCGCTTTCAGACGCAGACGGGCGCGAGCGCGACCATGGCGACCGGCGCGAACAACGAAGCGACGACGCTCGCGGCGATCGCGCAGGGCGGCGGCACGGGCGGCGGCAATTTCACCGACGATCCCGGCCTGAAGGACGCGGACAGCAACGCGCCCGTCGCGCCTTTGCAGATGATCACCGTCGATTCGCTGCTCGACGTGCCGGGCTTTTCGCCGGAAGCGGTCGCGAAGCTGCGCCCGTTCGTGACCGTCCTGCCGACGACGACCGCCGTGAACATGAACACCGCGCCCGCCGAAGTGATCGCGGCCGTGGTGCCGGGGATGAATCTGTCGCAGGCGCAGGCGTTCGTCGCGCGCCGGGAGACGGTGTTCTTCCACGATGTCGGCAACGTGCAGCTCGCGCTGACGGGCGCGGGCGTCAAGACGGTGACGATCGATCCGAACGAGATGGACGTCACCACGAAGTATTTCGTGATCCGCGGAAGCGTCGAACATGAGCGCGCGCAACTGGAGCGCACGACGCTCGTGTATCGCGATCCGACGACGCATACGACGCGCATCGTCTACACGCGCGACGCACTGTAAAGACGTGCCGCAGTCATTGATGAGAGGAAGTGGCCATTGAGCACACTGATCGTTTTATTACCACCGCGTGATCCCGCGGTGCGCTCGGAAGAGTGGCATCTGCCGGACATGCCGTTTCTGCTGCTCGACAAGCGCGGCGAGCCGCAACGTATCGGCCGCTCGGCGCTCGGGCTTCTGCCGCGTGCGAGCGCGACGGTGCTGATCGTCGCCGCGCGCGACACGCTCCTGCTCGCAGCTTCCTTGCCGCCGCTCAAGGGCCCGCGCTTGCGGCAGGCTCTGCCGAACGTCGTCGAGGATCAGCTGATTCAGGATCCGCAGACGTGCCACATCGCGGTCGATCCGGTCGCACTCGCCGATGGCAAGCGCGTGGTCGCCGTGATCGATCGCGGCTGGTTCCGCTTCGTGCTGGGCGCGTTTTCGGGCGCGGGGCATCGCAATGTGAAGGCCGTGCCCGCGATGCGTTGCCTGCCGGCTCCTGCCGCGGCGCCCGTCGAGGAAGGCCAGGAAGCCGAGGAAACGGAAGCGCCGCCGACGCCGTTCATCGCGGGTCTGCTCGGTCAGGTCGTATCGACCGCGCCCGCGCTGATCGGCGAGCTGGCCGCGCCGTCGCCCGCCACGTTCGGCGCGCCGCGCATCGAAATCGCGATTGCGCGCGGCGAGCGTGCGGCGCTTGGCGAAGGCCTCGCGCTGCCCGCCGATTCGATTCCCGCGACGCTCGCGGCGCTCGCGGGCGATCATCCCGCGACGCTCTATTCGCTCTCCGATCTTCCCGGCGACGAGCCGCGTCTCTCGGGTTCGCGCAATGCCGCCGCCGCGGTCGCCGGCGCGCTGCCGCTCACGTTCGAGGCGCTAGCGCGCAACGCCGTCGCGAGCCGCTTCGACCTGTGCCAGTTCGAATTCGCCGCGCAGCCGTGGCGCCTCGACCGCGCGACGATGCGTCGTCTGCGCGTGCCGATCGCGCTCGTGGCGGCGTCGATCGTCGTGTCGATCATCGGCGTCAACGTGCAGTGGTTGCAACTCTCGCGTCAGCGCGACGCGATCAGCGCGCAGGAGACCGAACTGCTGCTCAACGCGTTTCCGAAGACGACCGTCGTGCTCGATGCGCCCGATCAGATGTCGCGCAATCTCGATCGGCTGCGGGTGGCGTCGGGCGAACTGTCGCCGTCGGACTTTCTGTCGCTCGCTGACGGGCTCGCGCGCTCGCTCGGCCCCGTGCCGGTGAACGGCGTCGCGGGGCTCGACTATCGCGACCGTCGTCTGGAAGTGACCTTCAAGCCGGAAACGAAGGTCGATCCCGACCTGACGAAGCGCCTCGCCGCGAACGGCCTGAACGGTTCGATCGATAGCAACACCGGCAAATGGACGATCAGGAGCGGCCAATGAAAGCGGAAATCGCACGTTCACTGTCGGAATTCTGGGAAGTGCGCACGCCGCGCGAGAAGACGCTGCTGATGTGGGGCGGCCTCGCGCTCGGGCTCGTGCTCGTGTATCTCGTGCTGTGGGCGCCTGCCTACGAAGGCCGCGCGCGCTTGCGCGAAAGCCTGCCCGCGATGCAGCGCCAGCTCGCGACGATGACCGCGCAGGCCAACGACGCGCGCTCGCTCGCGCCTGCCGCCGAAGGCGTGATGCCGACGGGCGGCGCGTTGCGCGACGCGCTCGCGAAGTCGCTCGCCGACAACGGCATGCAGCCGACGCAGGTCCAGGTGATCGGCGCGGCGGTCCAGATCCAGTTGAAGAACGCGTCGTTCCCGAACTGGACGATGTGGCTCGACGACGCGCGCAAGCAGTTCAAGGTGCAGGTGTCGGAGGCGCATGTCACGGCGCTCAAGCCGGATGGCCAGGTGGATCTGACCGCGTCGCTGCAACCGGCCGGCGCGAAATGAGTTACTGGACGCGACGTTTCCGGCTCGCATTGCCGGCGCTTTTCGTGATCGTGATATCGGTCGCCGGCACGCTGCTCACGATGATGCCCGCTGCGTGGATCGTGCCGCAGTTCTCGAAAGCGACGGGCGGCCACGTGAATCTGGTCGATCCGGCGGGATCGCTGTGGAGCGGCTCGGCCACGCTGATGCTCGCCGCGGGCACCGACGGCGCGGGCGCGACGCTGCTGCCGGGGCGCATCGAATGGACGACGGCGTTCCTTCCGCTCTTTACCGGCCGCGTGCACATGACGATGCGTCAGACCGACGCGATGCCCGATGCCGTGACCGTCGATGCCACCACGCGCGGCGCGACAGTCACGGCAGGCCAGATTGCCGTGCCCGCGACGCTGCTCGCGGGGCTGGGCGCGCCGTTCAACACGCTGGACTTCGATGGCAGCGTGCGGCTTTCGTGGACGGAGTTTCGCCTGCTGAATCGCAACACTTACGGACAAGTGGTCGTCACGCTCGACGACATGGCTTCGCGCGTCTCGCGTGTGAAGCCGCTCGGGTCGTATCGCGTCGCGCTGCAGGCGCAGGGCGCATCCGCGACGATCGATCTTTCGACGAGCAAAGGGCCGCTCATGCTGACCGGCAACGGCGCGATCTCGCAGGAATCGACGTCGTTTCAAGGCACCGCGACGGCCGCGCCGGATCAGCGCGAAAACCTCGCCGGTTTGTTGAACCTGCTCGGCCGCCATACCGATCCGGATACGGTCGCGCTGACCTTCATGCGCTAGCAATCAGCGATTGGCGGTTTGCGTCGCGCTCGCAGCGGACGCAGCCGCGGCGGGCGCTTCGACACCGCCCGTCTCGCGATCCATCTGCGCGACATCCCAGCCGCCGCCGAGCGCCTTCACCAGTCCCACCGACGAGACCATCCGCTGCCCCGCGATATTCGCGAGCTTCTGCTGGGCGGTGAACGCGGTGGTCTGCGCGGTCAGCACGCTGATGAATGCGACCGTTCCCGCCTTGTACTGATTGTTGATGATCGCAAGCGCCTGCTGCGCCGATTCGACGGCCTGCTGCTGCACGACGATTTCCTTTTCCAGAATGCGCAGCGACGCGAGATTGTCCTCGACGTCCTGAAACGCGGTCAGCACCGTCTGCCGATACGTCGCGACGTTCTGATCGTAGGCGGCGCGCGCGGCTTCGGTGCGCGCGGAACGCAGGCCGCCGTCGAAAATGGTCGCGGCGATGTCCGGCCCGAGCGTCCAGAAACGCGACGGCGCGCGCAGCAATTGCGACAGCACCGAGCTTTCGAAGCCGCCTTGCGCGGAGAGCGTGAGCGTCGGGAAATAGGCGGCCATTTCGATGCCGATCTGCTCGTTCGCCGCGGCCGCCTTGCGCTCCGCCGACGCGATATCCGGCCGCCGTTCGAGAATCGCGGACGGCATCTGCACGGGCACCGTGGGCGGCGTTGCGTCGAGCGGAATCGGCGGAACGGAGAAGGTCGACGCCGGCTCACCGACGAGCACCGCGATCGCATGCTCGAACTGTGCGCGCGCGACGCCGTTATCGATGGCGGATGCCTGCGCGGATTGCAATTGCGTCTGCGCCTGAATCACATCGGAGCGCGCGACGATGCCCTGCGCGTACTGATTCTGCGTGAGCTTGAGCGATTGCTCGTACGCAGCGACGGTTTCGTCGAGCAGCTTCTGTTGCGCGTCGAGCGAGCGCAACTGGAAATAGCTCTGTGCGAGCGTGGCCTGCGCGGACAGCCGCGCGTTGGCGAGATCGGCGGCGGCGCCCTGTTGACCCGCTTTCTGCGCGGTGACGGTGCGTGACACGCTGCCCCACAGGTCCGGTTCCCAGGACGCGTCGAGCGAAAGGCTGAACTGGTTGTTCACCGAGCCTTGCTGGCCGAAGCTGGAACTGTTGGTCGACCGGTTGCCCGCGCCGGTTCCGGAGCGCGCAGCCGATGCCGCCGCGCCGATCGTCGGGAAATACGCCGCGCGTGCTTCGCTGACGAGCGCACGCGCTTGCCGGTACGCGGCCGCGAACTGCGCGATGCTCTGATTCGATTGATTCAGGCGCGTTTCGAGCTCGTTGAGGCGCTCGTCGTTGTAGACGGTCCACCAGGTGCCGCGATCGGTCTGGTCGGCGGGCTGCGCCACTTTCCAGCCTTCGGGCGCTTCCTTGTAGCTGGCCGGGACCGTTGTCGTGGGGCGCTGATAATCGGGGCCGACCGCGCAACCGGCGATGAACATCGCAAGCGCGGCGGCGAGCGCCGTGGCGGTCAGCGGGCGCGTGACGGTGAAAGCGGGAAAGGCGGGTCGATGCGGCATCTGCTTGTCGGGATTCCTGTCGGCGCCGCGCAGTCCGAAGCGACAGACGCGGCAAGCCGAAATGGTAACGGAACGCGACGGGCGCTTGTTTCGCGCGCTCGTCAGGCAGACGTTAGCGTAACGGGTTCGCCGTAAGGCGGGTGTTACGCCGCAGCAGGAATCGGTTACGACGCGTTACGGGGTCGTCACGCGCCGCCGGCGCCACCGCCGCCGTGGCAGGGTGCGGCGAGCAAGGGTCGGGAGGGCGACTTCTTCGGTGCGGAGGCTGCCGTCTTGCGCCGGTTCCGATTTTCGAACCATCCCATGCACAGCACGACGAACGAACCGCCCGGCAGCAGGAACACGATCAGATACAACGCAAGTTTCCACGAACTCAGCTTCGGCGGGACGAAGTGACGGGAAGCGTTGGCGATCAGGCTGCTGATGGGGCCGAAGCGTCGGCGAGCGGTGCGAACAAAGCGGGTCATTGGAAGGTCCTTCGGGCGTCGCGAACGACGGCAGGCGGTCAGAACATGGTCTCGGGCGGCGCATCTCGCGCGTAACTCGTTGCATAGAATAATATTGACTGTGCAACTACTTTTCAAGATACTGCTGATTGCTTTTTCGGTATTGTTGCCTTATCGAGACGCGACGTGGTGTCGCACTTTCGCATCAGCCGTTTGACCGATGTCGCATGAATAGCGAACCGCTTTACGATCCAGCAACGATTCAACTCGAAACGAGCCTCGGCTATTACCTCGCCAGGGCGCGCAACGTGCTCGTCATGCGCACCGACCAGGCGCTGAAGCCGCTCGACCTCACGTCGCAGCAAATCGGCGTGATGCTGCTGCTGGCGTCCGGGCGGGCGCGCACGCCGCTCGAGTTGTCGCGGGAAATGTCCTACGACAGCGGCTCGATGACGCGTATGCTCGACAGGCTCGAAAAGAAGGGCTTCGTGAGCCGTGCGCGAAGCGAGGCGGACCGGCGAATCGTCGAGCTTAGTCTGACGGAGCGCGGACGCGACGCGGCGGGGCGTTTGCCTGTCATCGGCGCGGCGGTGCTCAACGAGCAGTTGCGTGGTTTCAGCCGCGCGGAGCTGGATCTTTTGATCGCGATGCTCGCGCGCATCATCGGCAATACGCCGGCGGGAGATTGCGCGCCATGCTCGTTCGATGAAGCATTACCCTGAATAATCCGACGAAAGCGATGTTTTCTTCCGCAGATTTCACTGTCTGGGCAGAGAATGCCGCGACAAGAAATAGTTTGCATGCGATGCGCGCTTTGAGCGCCGTCCACGCGCCGGAGAACCAACGATGTCCACATCCGCGACCAGCACGCCCGCCGCGCCGCCCGCGCCCATGCAGCTCAAAGGCGGCATCCTCGCCCTGTTGACGATGGGCCTCGCGCTCGGCACCTTCATGGAAGTGCTCGACACGTCGATCGCGAACGTCGCGGTGCCGACCATCTCCGGGAACCTCGGCGTGGCGACGAGCGAAGGCACGTGGGTGATCTCGTCTTACTCCGTCGCGTCCGCAATCGCGGTGCCGCTGACCGGCTGGCTCGCGCGGCGCGTCGGCGAGGTGAAGCTGTTCACCATTTCCGTGCTGCTGTTTTCGATCGCGTCCGCGCTTTGCGGCCTCGCGCACAACTTCGAATCGCTGATCGCATTCCGGCTGCTGCAAGGCCTCGTCTCCGGTCCGATGGTCCCGCTGTCGCAAACCATCCTCATGCGCAGCTATCCGCCGGAAAAGCGCGGCCTCGCGCTCGGTCTCTGGGCGATGACCGTGATCGTCGCGCCGATCTTCGGCCCGGTGATGGGCGGTTACATCACCGATAACTACACCTGGCCGTGGATTTTCTATATCAACGTGCCGATCGGCGTGTTTTCGGCGGCGATCGCGTACTTCCTGCTGCGCGGCCACGAGACCAAGACGACGCAGCAGCGCATCGACGGCGTCGGGCTCGCGCTGCTCGTGATCGGCGTCGCGAGTCTTCAGATGATGCTCGACCTCGGCAAGGACCGCGACTGGTTCAATTCCAGCTTCATCGTGACGCTGGCGATCGTGTCGGCGGTGTCGCTCGCGTTCATGTTCGCGTGGGAGCTGACCGAGAAGGAGCCGGTCATCGACCTTTCGCTGTTCCGCGACCGCAATTTCGCGATGGGCGTGCTCATCACGTCGCTCGGCTTTCTTGCGTTCTTCGGCTCGGTCGTGGTGTTGCCGCTGTGGCTGCAGACGGTGCTCGGCTACACGCCGTGGCTCGCGGGCCTCGCCACCGCGCCGGTCGGCATTCTCGCGCTGGTGCTGTCGCCGATGATCGGGCAGAACATGCATCGAATGAATCTGCGCGTGGTGGCGAGTTTCGCGTTTCTCACGTTCGCGTTCGTGTCGCACTGGAACTCGACCTTCACGCTCGACACGCCGTTCCATCAGATCATCTATCCGCGACTGATTCAAGGCATCGGCGTCGCGTGCTTTTTCGTGCCGATGACGACGATCACGCTGTCCAGCGTCTCCGACGAGCGGCTAGCGGGAGCGGCAGGCTTGTCGAACTTTCTGCGGACCTTGTCGGGCGCGATCGGCACGGCAGTCAGCACGACCTTCTGGGAAAACGACATGATCCGCCATCACGCGCGGCTCACCGAGTCGGTCACGCCGTATTCGGCGGGCACGACGGCATACTCGGATCTGCTTTCGGGACTCGGTTTGTCGGGACAGGCGCTGACGGCGCAACTGGATCGCGTCGTGTCGGCGCAGGCGTACATGATGTCGACCAACGACTTTTTCCGCATCTCGTTCTATGCGTTTCTGGTGCTGGCCGCGATGGTCTGGCTGACGCGGCCGAAGAAGGGCGCGTCAGCCTCGATGGGACACTAGATTACTCACTTACTGAGGCGTGAGCGGCGTCGCCGACTGGCCCGGCTCGTCCAGCGGGATGACCTGTACTCCGCCGGGCGCGGCGGGCGGCATTGCGCCTGCCTGCGGCGTCGCCGATTTCCGCAGCCCCGGACCGTTTCGGATGAACTGCTTGAAGTCCGCGCCCGCTTCCCACGGATTCGGCTGGCAGCCGAGCGGATTGTCGCAATGCGCGGCGAAACCGATGGTCGCGGTGCCTTCGTTGGTCGGCGTCTTGGTGATCTGATAGGCGAGCGCGCGCTTGCCGCTCGACGGTCCGGCGGTCTGAATGATCGAATCCGTCACGGTCTGCAGCTTGTACTCCGAATGATTCGTGACCCAGACTTGCGCGCGCGCCCACCACGCGTCGCATTCGGCCTTGCTCATGCAAGTGAGCGGTTGGGTAGCCTGTTCCATGACGGTGCTGCTGACCTGATCCTGCACCGCGCAGCCGCCCAGGAGCGCGAGCGACGTCGCCCCCAGCGCGAGCGCGCCGAAGAACTTCTTTTTCATTGCTCCCTCGATCGTCGAAAAGTCGGCCATATTTTGCCCCGCCAAACCGGATGACGTTGTGACGCGTTTCCCTCTGTTGCATAAGCCGGTAAACATTGCCGGCGGCCAAAGGCGACCGCCCGGAAAAACCTGCCAGATGCAGCGAAGAGCGATTACGCGCTCGCGGGATTCAACGTGTAGACCTGATATGCCGCGATGAATGCATCGAAGGATTCGGTGTCGCTGCTTTCCACCACGGTCTGTTCCACCAGCGATTTCGCCGCCAATTCTTCCATCGCTCGTTCTTCATCGACGGAAAGCGGGCGCGCGCGAAAACCTTCCGCGTGACGCGCGCTGAGTTCGAGCGCGAACTCGTCGAAGGTCTGCTGCTTGTCGCGCATCGTCTGCAGCACGCGGGCGGACGGCGTGAGCGATGCATCGGCGATACGCGGCCGCAGTGCCACGAGCGCGCGCGTGTGCTCGTCATTGCCGTTGAGCGCGTCGAGCGTCCTCGCGACGGGTTCGATCGCATCGAACAGCTCTTCGGCCCATTGCTGCATCGGCACGTTCGCGCCGTCGCGTTGCAGCGTGAGGCCGGGCTTGCGTCCTTCCTTCGCCACCGTGCTGAAATTGCCGTTCGCCTCGATGTTCGCGTCGAACGGCAGCAATGGGCTGTCCTCCAGTGCGCAGTAGAGGAGATAGGCGTCGAGAAAGCGCGCGGTTTCGAGCGAGATGCCGGTCGGCACGAACGGATCGATGTCGAGGCAACGCACTTCGATGTATTGCACGCCGCGCTGCGCCAACGCGTGCAGCGGACGTTCGCCCGAATGCGCGACGCGCTTCGGGCGGATCGTCGAGTAGAACTCGTTTTCGATCTGCAGGACGTTCGCGTTGATCTGCACCCATTCGCCGTCGCGCCGCGTGCCGATGGCTTCGTACGGCGCATACGGCTGACTCACGGCTTTGGCGAGCACGTCGAGATAGGCGTCGAGGTTGTCGTAGCTCGGCAGGAGATCCGCCTGCGCGGGATTGTTCGCATAGCCGAGATCGCTCATGCGCAGGCTGGTCGCGTGCGGCAGATGGAACGTGTCGGCATCGAATTGTTCGAGATGATGCGTCTTGCCTTCGACGAAGCGCTTGTTCAGCGCTGGCGATGCGCCGAACAGATACATCAACAGCCAGTTCGTGCGGCGGAAGTTGCGGATCAGCGCGAAATAGCGTTCGGACTGGAAATCTTTCGCGGACAGCGTGCTCGACTTGTCGAGCGCCTGCCACGCGCGCCACACATTTTCGTTGAGCGAATAGTTGTAGTGAATGCCCGCGATGCATTGCATCGTGCGGCCATAGCGCAGCGCGAGCCCGCGCCGGTAGACGGTTTTCAACCTGCCGATATTCGACGTGCCGTAATAGCCGAACGGAATCTCGTCCTCGGGCGGCAGTGAATTGGGCATCGAGTCGTTCCACAGCAGCTCGTCGCCCATGTGCGCGTAGGCGAAGCGATGCAGCGCGTCGAGGCGATCGAGCGTGATCGAGATGTCGGATTCTGCGGGCGTGATGAGCTCGACGAGTGCTTCGGAGTAGTCGGTCGTGATGAGCGGATGCGTCAGCGCCGAGCCGAACGCACGCGGATGCGGCGTCATCGCGAGCTTGCCTTGCGGCGTCACGCGCAGGCTTTCCTTCTCGATGCCGCGCAAGCCTTGGCGCAACGCATCGGCATGCGGGCCGGACGCGAGCGCGGCAAGCCTGCGCTCATAAGCACCGGCCTTGGAGTGAGCGGAATTCTTGTTTGTCATTGAAGCAATCTGCGAGGAGCGCGAGCGCGAGCGGCGTGCGCCCGGTCGTATTTTTAGGGTAGCGGGCACTTTAACATCTCGGTGTCAGGCGTGCTTGAACCCAGACCAGGCAAGGGATTGCGGGGTTTTCGGGCGTTTCGCGGGGTGCGTTCCGGAGCCGGTTCGCGAGAGAAATCGAAGCGCTCGCGCGTCATGTCGACGGCGAGCGCCCGTGCTTCATGCGACCTAGTTGGTTTCGTTGCGAGTGCGCTCGGTTTCGAGCAACGCTTCCTTGCGCGGCTTGCCCCAGCGATACCCCGAGATCGCCCCGTCCTTGCCGATCACGCGATGGCACGGAATCGCGAGCGCCACCGGATTCGACCCGCACGCATTCGCCACCGCCCGCACGGCGCGCGGCGAACCGAGCGATTCGGCGATATCGCTGTAACTGCGCGTCTGCCCGTACGGGATGGAGCGCAGCGCGTCCCACACGCGCCGCTGAAACGCGGTCGCGCCGATGTCAAGCGGCAAGTCGAAACGCTCGCGCGTGCCTTGCAGATAAGCGCGAATCTGCGCGATGAACGGCTCCATCTTCGCGGCATCCTCGACGCGCTCGGCCTGCGCAAAGTCGGCGGCGAGTTGTTCGGCGAGCGTGTTCGCATCGTCGCCGAATGCGATCTTGCAGACGCCCTTGTCGGTGGCGGCGACGAGCACCGTGCCGAGCGGCGTCGTGGCGGTCGCGTAACGCACGGTCAGTCCCGCGCCCTTGCGCTTGAACGCCGACGGCGTCATGCCCAATTCGGTGGGCACCGCTTCATACATGCGCGATGGCGATCCGAAGCCGGCGTCGTGCGTCGCGCGCGTGACGTCGCGGCCGCGCTGCAACGCGTCGCGCAGCACGCCCGCGCGTTGCGCCGCCTGATACTGCCGCGGCGAAATGCCGACGATCCGCGAAAACAGGCGCTGCAGATGGAACGGGCTCACGTGCACGGCGTCGCTCAGTTGCGCGAGCGTCACGCGCTGCTGCGGATCGGCGTCGAGAACCTTGCATGCGCGCTCGACAATCGCCAGTTCGCGCGGCAGGCTCGTCGGCTGGCAGCGCTTGCACGCGCGGTATCCGGCTGCTTCGGCGGCGTCTGTAGTCGGGAAGAATTCGACGTTTTCGCGACGCGGCGCGCGCGACGCGCACGACGGCCGGCAAAACACGCCGGTCGTGCGCACGGCGAAGAAGAAGGCGCCGTCGGCGCGCTCGTCCCGCTCGACGACCGCCTGCCAGCGGCATTCGTCGGACGAAAAAAAAGAATCTGATACGGTTTTCATGACGACCTCGTGGCTCTTGGGTACGGGACCACTGTAGAGCCGTGCAGATGAGGTTACGCGCCGTTTCTTGCTCTGTCATCGGCGGGCGGAATCCGGAAAATGACGCGCAGATACCACAAATGGAAGCTATAGGGGTTTTTACCGAAATTTCTATTGCGTCGCAGCAAGTGCCTGTGTATTATTGGAACTGTCTCCTCCATGTCTCCTCCTGATATGGATTCAGCCCGCCAACTAGGCGGGCTTTTTTTCGTCCGTTGCATTTGCATCAGACGAAAAAAACCGGGCGCTTCAGCCCGGCTCTTTCCTGGACAACGCCGCCGCCGTTACAGCACGTAGCGGGACAAGTCCTCGTCCTGCGCCACATCGCCGAGCGCGCGGTCCACGTAAGCCGCGTCGATCCGCACCGGCTGGCCCGCATGATTGCCCGCCGCGAACGACACTTCCTCCAGCAGCTTTTCGATGACGGTATAAAGCCGCCGCGCGCCGATGTTCTCGGTCTTTTCGTTCACCGAGTACGCGATTTCCGCGAGACGCCGGATGCCTTCGTCGGTGAAATCGAGTTCGACGTCTTCCGTTGCGAGCAGCGCCTTGTACTGCTTGACGAGGCTCGCGTCGGTCGAATTCAGGATCGATTCGAAGTCCCCGACGGAGAGCGAATCCAGCTCGACGCGAATCGGGAAACGCCCCTGCAGTTCGGGAATCAGATCGCTCGGCTTGGCCAGATGGAACGCACCGCTCGCGATGAACAGGATGTGATCCGTCTTGATCATCCCGTACTTCGTGTTGATGGTCGTGCCTTCGACGAGCGGCAGCAGGTCGCGCTGCACGCCCGCGCGCGACACCTCGGCGCCGCCCGCCTCGCTGCGCGACGCGATCTTGTCGATTTCGTCGAGGAACACGATGCCGTTCTGCTCGACGTTCTGCACCGCCTTGCTCTTGACCTCTTCGTCGTTGAGCATCTTGCCGGCTTCTTCATCCGTGAGGAGCTTGAGCGCTTCCTTCACCTTCACCTTGCGCCGCGTCTTCTTGCCGCCGCCGATGTTCGCGAACATCGAGCGGATCTGCTCGGTCATGTCTTCCATGCCCGGCGGCCCCATGATGTCCATGCCGACTTGCGGCATTTCCACATCGAGCTCGATTTCCTTGTCATCGAGCGCGCCTTCGCGCAGGCGCTTGCGGAAAGTCTGACGCGTGGCGTTGTCGCCTTCGCTGCTCGACGACTCGGCCGCGCCGAAGCCGACCGGACGCGCGCTCGGCAACAGGATGTCGAGAATGCGGTCTTCGGCGCGATCTTCCGCCTTGGTGCGCACCTTCTTCATCTCGGATTCACGCGTCTGCTTGACGGAAATCTCGATCAGATCGCGCACGATGCTGTCCACATCGCGCCCGACGTAGCCCACTTCGGTGAACTTGGTCGCTTCGATCTTGATGAACGGCGCATCCGCGAGCTTGGCGAGACGGCGCGCGATCTCGGTCTTGCCGACGCCCGTCGGTCCGATCATCAGGATGTTCTTCGGCGTGATTTCCTGGCGCAGCGGCTCGGCGACCTGCTGGCGGCGCCAGCGGTTGCGCAACGCGACGGCAACCGCCTTCTTCGCGCGTCCTTGGCCGATGATGTGCTTGTCGAGTTCGGAGACGATTTCGGAGGGAGTCATGGTGGTCATCGCTTGGGTCCTTTATTCGATCGTCTCGATGACGCGGTTGTGGTTGGTGTAGATGCACATGTCGCCGGCGATGGTGAGCGCCTTTTCGACGACTTCGCGCGGCGCGAGATCCGTATTCTCGACCAGCGCCTGCGCCGCGGCTTGCGCGTACGCGCCGCCCGAGCCGATCGCGGCGATGCCGTGTTCCGGGTCGAGCACGTCGCCGTTGCCGGTGATGACGAGCGTCGTGTCCTTGTCGGCCGTGATCAGCATCGCTTCGAGCCGGCGCAGCATGCGGTCGGTGCGCCAGTCCTTCGCCAGTTCGACGGCGGCGCGCGTCAGATTGCCCTGATGTTTCTCGAGCTTCGCTTCGAATCGATCGAGCAGCGAGAACGCGTCGGCGGTGCCGCCGGCGAAGCCGACCAGCACCTTGCCGCCATAGATGCGGCGCACTTTCTTCGCGCCCCCTTTCATGACGATGTTGCCGAGCGTCACCTGACCATCGCCGCCCAGCGCGACCTTGCCGTCGCGGCGCACGGAGACGATGGTCGTGCCGTGAAATTGTTCCATGTGCGTTCCTTGTGAAAACCAGAAGGACGCGGGGCGGTTTCGTCGTCGAGCGACCGGCCGCCGCGCAGTCGAGAATTCGATGGAGTGCACGGCGCGGGGTTCCGTCCGGGCTCGAGGCCTCGGGCGGACGGCGCCGCGCGCGCGCCCGTCGCGATGATGCTTTTGCGGGGCGCGTCGAAAGCATTTTAGGGCGGCGCGAGATTTATCAAGACATACGGTGCCGGCGCTCGCCGTTTTTACCTGTCGGAAAGCAAAAAAGGGCACCCGTTCGATGGGTGCCCTTTTCCTGATGCGAATGCTTGTGTGCAGCTTTTTGCGGCGGCGTCTTCCCCGTGGCGGGCCGATCCCGCGACGCTCGCCTGCCAACGGCGATTTCAGTCGCCGAAAAGCTTCTGGCGCAGTTCGCGGCGTTCCTGAGC
This sequence comes from Caballeronia jiangsuensis, assembly GCF_046030135.1. Classification (NCBI taxonomy): domain Bacteria; kingdom Pseudomonadati; phylum Pseudomonadota; class Betaproteobacteria; order Burkholderiales; family Burkholderiaceae; genus Caballeronia; species Caballeronia jiangsuensis. The sequence continues at coordinate 72,249 of NZ_JAQQDB010000011.1, read as the reverse complement.
TTCGAGCGAGAGCGTGGCCGTCGGACGCGCGAGCAGGCGCGGAATGCCGATCGGTTCGCCGGTCTCTTCGCACCAGCCGTAATCGCCCGAATCGATGCGCGCGAGCGACTGCTGCACCTTCTTCAGAAGCTTGCGTTCGCGATCACGCGTGCGCAGTTCCAGTGCATGTTCTTCCTCGATGGTCGCGCGATCCGCCGGGTCCGGCACGATCACCGTTTCCCGCAGATTTTCGGTCGTCTGGCCGGCATTCTTCAGAATGTCCGCTTGTAACTGCTCGAGCCGGTTTTTGAAGAAGGCGAGTTGATCCTCGTTCATGTAGTCCTTCTCGCTCATCTTCAGGATTTCGGCTTCGGTCAAGAGTTTCGTTGTCATCTGCTTGCTTCTTCAATGTAAGGCGATGTCTTCGCAACGCCCGCACTTGCGTTGCCCGCATGCAGCGCATCAGTGCGCTTGGGCTGCGCGATGCGCCGATGCGGGGCCGAACTCCTCTGGAAACCGATCTTGGATGATGCTCCGGATGTCCGGGCGCATTCGCATGGCCCGGGATTTCCGGCCCCGGTGCTTTGTCTTGATTTGCCTTCCCCCGGCAAATCGAGGCATCGTCCCGACGGGACATCCCTTCTCCTGACTTCCGCCGAGCGAGCGTTTGATAGACGCACATCCGGCGAAACTGCCCTTCTCCAGTGGGGCTGTATTGTAACTGAACCGCAAATTCCGACGATAACGAGGAAAACCCTGTCAATTCGCGACGGAATTTCAAAAATATAACGCCTGGACGTGCAAAAAGCGATGTCGGTTCGTGGCCGCGACTACATACGCGCATCGAAAGTCAATCGTGAAAAACGCCGCACGCGAGGCATTCGCGTGCGGCGTTTTATTTCGATGCCCGTTTTTCGCCCCGCGTGAATTGCTCGATCCAAGCGAGATACGTGCCGGATTACTTCACGAGACAGGCGTCGAGGCCGTCGGTGATCAGATCCTGCGGCAGCTCGATGCCGATGAACACCATCTTGCTGTTCTTCTTCTCGATCGGCATCCACTTGCCGGCGAGGTCGCTGCCCATCATCTGATGCACGCCCTGGAACACGACCTTGCGATCGACGCCCTTCATGTACAGCACGCCCTTGTAGCGCAGCAGGCGCTCGCCATAAATCTGCAGAATGCCGCCGAGGAAGTCTTCGAGACGGTTCGGATCGAACGGCTTGTCGCTGCGGTACACGAACGACTTGATCTTGTCGTCGTGGTGCGCGTGATGGTGATGATGATGCCCGTGTTCGTGATCGTGGCTGTGATCGTGGCCGCAGGTCGAATGATCGTGATCGTCGTCATGCGCGTGGTCGTGCGCGTGATCGTGATCGTGATCGTCTTCCGCGAGGAAGTCCGGATCGATTTCGAGCTTCGAATTCAGATTGAAGCCGCGCAGATCGAAGATTTCCTTGATCTCGGCGTCGCCGAAATTCACGACCTTGATCGCCGCGCGCGGGTTCATGTGCAGCAGGCGATGCTTCAGCGCTTCGAGCTCGTCCGCCGACACGAGATCGGACTTCGTGACGAACAGGCGATCGGCGAAACCGACCTGACGCTGCACCACTTCGTGCTGATCGAGCTGCGAATTCGCGTGCTTCGCATCGACGAGCGTGATGATCGCGTCGAGCAGGAATTCGTCGGCGACGGTGTTGTCCATGAAGAACGTCTGCGCGACCGGACCCGGATTCGCGAGGCCGGTGGTCTCGATCACGACGCGGTCGAAATCGAGCGTGCCCGCCTTCTTGCGGTTGGCGAGATCTTCGAGCGCGCGCGCCAGATCGCCGCGAATCGTGCAGCAGATGCAGCCGTTGCTCATCTGGATGATCTGCTCGTTCGTTTCCTGCACGAGAATTTCGTTGTCGATATTCTCTTCGCCGAATTCGTTCTCGATCACGGCGATCTTCATGCCGTGCTGCTCGTTCAGGATGCGTTTGAGCAGCGTGGTTTTGCCGCTGCCCAGAAAGCCGGTCAGGATGGTTACGGGGATCATGGTGTCGCCTGTGTCCTTGTCTGTAATACGTAGATCGCACTGAATCGGCTATTGAAACATATTTGTCAAGCCGACGCTTCCGTGCGCCGCGCGGCGGTGCATCGCGCGCAGATTAGGCCGATCAGGCGATTTGCAACAGCAGCCCTTTCAGGTATTCGCCTTCCGGAAACGCCGTCAGCAGCGGATGATCGACGCCCGCGCCCAGCCGTTTCAGGATCCGCGCATCGACGCGCGCGTCGGCGGCCGCGCCCGCGACGATCTTCTGGAACAGATCCGCATCGATCGCGCCGGAGCATGAATACGTGAAGAGCAGCCCGCCCGGACGCAGCAACTTGAAGCCGCTCAGGTTGATGTCCTTGTACGCGCGCGCGGCGCGATCGACGGTTTCCTTCGACGGCGCGAACTTCGGCGGATCGAGCACGATCAGGTCGAAACGCTGGCCTTCGTCGTAAAGACGGCGCAGCGTCTTGAACGCGTCGGCGTCGAGCCATTCGGCTTTTTCCGCGTCGAAGCCGTTCGCCGTGACGTTTGCGCGTGCGAGCGCGAGCGCTTCGCCGGACGAGTCGACGGAAACCACGCGCGTCGCTCCGCCTTTCAGCGCGGCAAGCGAAAAGCCGCCGGTATAGCAAAAGCAGTTCAGCACTTCGCGGCCTTGCGCGTTCTGCGCGACGAGCACGCGGTTGTCGCGCTGATCGACATAGAAGCCCGTCTTGTGCCCGTTACGCACGTCGACGTGATAGCGCACGCCGCATTCGTTCGTGATGAGCGTCTCGGGCGGCGCGTCGCCGGCGAGCACGCCGGTCGTCTGTTCGAGGCCTTCCTTCTGGCGGATCGCCACGTCCGAGCGCTCGTAGACATTCGGGCAGCCGGTTGCCGCGATCAGCGCCTGCACGATCGCTTCCTTCCACGACTCGACGCCCGTCGCCATGAACTGGCAGACGAGTTGCGCGTGCGAACCGACGTCCGCGACGTAGTAATCGACGATCAATCCCGGCAAGCCGTCCGCTTCGCCGAAGATGAGGCGCGTGGCGCCGGTGTCCTTCACCATCGTCTGGCGATGCCCGACGGCGCGTTGCACGCGGCGCTTGAAGAACGCGTGATCGACAGGCTCGCTTTCGTCGAACGTCCAGACGCGCGCGCGAATCTGCGAGTGCGGGCTGTACGACGCGCGCGCGAGAAAGCGCCCGTCGGCGGCGCGCACGGTGACGGTGGCGCCGGGCGCGGGATTGCCGTCGATGCGCGCGATGGCGTTCGCGTAGATCCACGGATGGCGGCGGACGAGCGATCTGTCCTTCGCCGGTTTGAGCGTGATGGTGTTCATTGCAGTGACAAGTGCAGCGCGCGGAGCGCTGTCGGGATCAATCGCGCTTCTTTGCGCGCGGGTGCGCCGCATCGTAGACGCGGGCGAGATGCTGAAAATCGAGCGACGTATAAATCTGCGTGGCGGTGATGCTCGCGTGGCCGAGCAGTTCCTGCACCGCGCGCAGATCGCCGCTCGATTGCAGGACATGCGTGGCGAAAGAATGTCGCAGCACGTGAGGATGCACGTTCGACGGAATACCGGCCTGCAACGCGAGCCGCTTCACGCGCTCGCGCACCACGCCGGGCGACATGCGATTGCCGCGCACCGAGACAAAGAGCGCGTGCGGATCGAGCTTGACGAACTCGCCGCGCACGGCGATCCAAGCGCGCAATGCATCGATCGCCTTGCTGCCGACGGGCACTTTGCGCATGCGCTTTCCCTTGCCGAGAACCGTGACTTCCGCGCTTTCGAGATCGATCCAGCCCTCGGACGTATGTTCCTTGGTATCGACGTGACGCACGTCCAGCCCGACGAGTTCAGCGAGCCGCAAGCCCGACGAGTAGAAGAGTTCGAGAATGGCGTGATCGCGCAGCGCTTCGGTCGTGCCGGCTTGCGGCGCGTCCATGAGCCTCATGGCGTCATCGACGGAAAGTGCTTTCGGCAGTGTCTTGTCGCGTTTCGGGGCGCGCACGGTCGCGACGGGATTCGCGGGCATCTCGACGCGCTCGGCGAGCCATCGATAAAACGCGCGCCACGCCGACAGCCGATGCGCGATCGAACGAGACGACAGCCCGCCCGAGTGCGCCCGCACGACCGCGCCGCGAATATCGGCGGTGGTCAGCGATTCCAGCGGACGGCCTTTGGCGAGCGCGCGAAGCTCGCTCAACTCGTGCGTGTAGCCGCGCAGCGTGTGCTCGGACAGATGCCGCTGATGCTCCAGCATCGCGAGATAGTCGGCGATCGCGCCGTCCAGCGGGACTTCCTTCGGAGCGTCAGCGGCGGCGTCGGCGTTCATGTTCAGTACGGCAGCAAGCGAGACAGCGCGGCGCTCGCCAAGGCCCCGATGTGCGTGAGGAAGTCCGTCGCCATTCCTTCGTGGAAGCGTCGCGGATCGGGCGAGCCCATGACGAGCAGGCCGAAGCTCGGCGCATCCGGTCCGGCTTGCGGATCGCGCAACGCGATCAGCGACACGGATTCGATCTTGCGGTCGGTGTCGGGCGGGCCGTCGCTCGGCGGGACCGTCGCCGATGCCGAGTTCGCCGCGCCGAGCCACTGCGCCGCCGCGAAACCCGTGTTCGCGCCGCAGTACGGTGCAGCGAGACTGCTCGTGAAAATGCGCACTTCTTCGCCGACCTGACGCGCGAAATCCGCCTGCCGATACGCTTCGTCAATATCCCACACGCGCAGCGCGGCGTGCGGCACGTCGAAGACTTCGCACAGACCTTTGCTGATCGTCGCGGGCAACGCGTACGGATCGCGCTGCGAAATCACGCGCACGGTCCAGCGGTTGAACTTGGTCGAGATGCTGTCGTTCTCGTGGCCGTAGCGCAGCAGCTCGGCGAGACGCCGTTCGAGTTGCTTGTTCTTGTCGCGCAGCATTTCCATCTGGCGTTCCTGAAGCGACACGGCGGATTTGCCGTGCGGATTCGAAAGCCGGATGGTGCCGAGCAGTTCCGCGTGCTCGGCGAAGAAATCGGGGTTGTCGAGCAGGTAGTCGGCGACTTCGCGTGGATTCATGGTGACGTGTGTGCGTTAGACGATGCGATCGAGCTCGATTTCACCCTCGAAAACGGTCGCTGCGGGGCCCGCCATGAAGAGCGCGGCGGATTCGTCGCGCGCGCCGTTCCAGCTTATCGTGAGCGTGCCGCCATGCGTTTCGACGCGCACCGGCGTGTCGAGCACGCCGCGGCGGATGCCGGCGGCCACGGCCGCGCACGCGCCCGTGCCGCACGCGAGCGTTTCGCCCGCGCCGCGCTCGTAGACGCGCAGTTTCACCGAATGGCGATCGACGATCTGCATGAAGCCCGCGTTGACGCGCCTCGGAAAGCGCGCGTGACGCTCGATGAGCGGGCCTTCGGTCAGCACCGGATACGCCTCGACATCGTCGACGATCTGCACCGCGTGCGGATTGCCCATCGATACGACGGAGATCAGGCGCGTCTCACCGTTCACGTCGAGTGGCCAGAGAGTATCGTTGCCTTCTTTCCGGCCTTCGAGCCCTTGCGCGTCGAACGGCACGTGCGGCGGATCGAACACCGGCGTGCTCATGTCGACGACGACTTCGCCGTTTTCCTGCATCGTCAGCGTGATGATGCCGTTTTGCACCTGCACGCGTACGGTGGACGCGTCGGTCAGACGGCGATCGCGCACGAACTTCACGAAGCAGCGCGCGCCATTGCCGCAGTGCTCGACCTCGCCGCCATCGCAATTGAAGATGCGGTATTTGAAATCGACGCCGTCGATCGTCGGCTTTTCGACGAGCAGCAACTGATCCGCGCCCACGCCGAAATGGCGGTTCGCGAGCGCGCGCACTTGCTGCGCGGTCAGATCGAGTGCCTGCGTGTAGCCGTCGAGCACGACGAAGTCGTTACCCGCGCCTTGCATCTTGGTGAATTTCAGTTTCATGGCGCTATTGTATGTGACCCGCAAGTGCGGCGTTTCGCGCCGCGCCCGCTTCAGTAAAAGCTCGGCTCGCCCGGCGGGCGCGTCTTGAAGCGCTTGTGCACCCAGTAATACTGCTCGGGCATGTGCGGAATCTGCTCTTCCAGGAACGCGTTCATGCGGCGCGCGTCGGCTTCGTCGTCGCCGGTCGGATAGTTGTCCCACGGCTTGAAGATCTTCAGCCGATAACCCTTGTAGTCCGGCAGCACCTCGCCGATGAACGGCACGACCTGCGCCTTGCCCGTCTTGGCGAGCCGGCCGACAGCCGTCAGCGTGCAGGTCGGGACGCCGAAGAACGGCACGAACGTGGAGTTGCGCATGCCGTAGTCCATGTCGGCGCCGAGCATCACGGGCTTGCGGTCGCGCAGCCAGCGCAGCACGATGCGGGCGCTGTCGGCGCGGCTCGCCATGTCGGCGCCGAAGCGGGCGCGCTGCGTCTTCGCGAGCTCCTCGATCTGCGGATTCGAAAACGGCTGATAGAGCGATCCGCATCGCCGATGCAGCGAATAGTTCAGAAAGATCGACCCGGCTTCGATGCCGACGAAATGCAGGCCGAGAAAGAGCGTGGGCGGAAGATCGGGATCGGTGAGATCGACGGCGCTGTCCACCTGGATCAGCTTTTCGAGCTTTTTCGCCGAGCCGAACCATTGCACGCTGCGCTCGACGTAACTGCGGATCGCGTGCCGGAAGTGCTTCTGCGCGATGTCCTCGCGTTTTTCGTCGGACCACTCCGGAAAGCACAGCTTCAGATTCGTGTGGACGATGCGCTTGCGCCGGCTCGGAATCTGATAGAGCAGCCAGCCGAGGCCGTCGCCGAAACGCGCGGTGATGCCGTAAGGGATGAGCGCCAGGAACTTGAGAAAGCCGATGGCGAGCGCCACGCCGATACGCCCTAGCATGAGCGGCTCCAGCGAGCGGACGGACGACCGCGACGTGCGGATGATTGATGCGTGGCGGGTAGCGACAAAAGCGTTCGGCTCTGTGAAAACAAGGGAAACCGGTATAATAGAACCTTCGCCGAGTTAATGGACAACTTGCGGGGCGAAGCGGGCTGGAGACTTCTGAACTTCTGGAAGTCGCCGGCCCGGAAAGACATCCGCTAAAGCGTCGCCGCTTCAGACTCCAAACGAAGACGGCTACGTGAATATCAACCGTACTCAAATGGAGTCTGAAGCGTGTCAAACGACTATCTCTTTACTTCCGAATCCGTTTCCGAAGGCCACCCGGACAAGGTCGCCGATCAAATCTCCGACGCCATCCTCGACGCCATCTTGTCGCAGGACAAGTATTCGCGCGTCGCGGCGGAAACGCTCTGCAACACCGGTCTCGTCGTCCTCGCGGGCGAAATCACGACCAGCGCCAATGTCGATTACATCCAGGTCGCGCGCGACACCATCAAGCGCATCGGTTACGACAACACCGACTTCGGTATCGACTATCGCGGCTGCGCGGTGCTCGTCGCGTATGACAAGCAATCGCCGGATATCGCGCAAGGCGTGAACAAGGCGCACGACGACAACCTCGATCAGGGCGCAGGCGACCAGGGTCTGATGTTCGGTTACGCGTGCGACGAAACGCCGGAACTGATGCCGCTGCCGATCCACCTCTCGCACCGCCTCGTCGAGCGTCAGGCCGATCTGCGCCGCGACGGCCGTCTGCCCTGGCTGCGTCCGGATGCGAAGTCGCAAGTCACCGTGCGTTACGTCGACGGCAAGGCGCATTCCATCGACACCGTCGTGCTCTCCACGCAGCACTCGCCGGACATCGATCTCTCGCAGTTGCGCGAAGCGGTCATCGAGGAAGTCATCAAGCCGACGCTGCCGAAGGAACTCATCAAGGGCGACATCAAGTTCCTGGTGAACCCGACGGGCCGTTTCGTCATCGGCGGTCCGCAAGGCGACTGCGGTCTGACGGGCCGCAAGATCATCGTCGATACCTACGGCGGCGCGGCTCCGCACGGCGGCGGCGCGTTCTCGGGCAAGGACCCGTCGAAGGTCGACCGCTCGGCGGCTTATGCGGGCCGGTATGTCGCGAAGAACATCGTCGCGGCCGGGCTCGCATCGCGCGCGCTGATTCAGGTGTCGTACGCGATCGGCGTCGCGCGTCCGACTTCCGTGATGGTGAATACGTTCGGCACGGGCCGCGTGTCGGATGCCGAGATCACGAAGCTCGTTCAGGAACATTTCGATCTGCGTCCGAAGGGCATCATCCAGATGCTCGATCTGCTGCGCCCGATCTACGAAAAGACGGCGGCATACGGCCACTTCGGCCGCGAAGAGCCGGAATTCACGTGGGAAGCCGCAGACAAAGCGCTCATCCTGGCGGAAGCGGCAGGCACGGAACCGGTCGCAAGCGTGGCGTAACGCCATTCGCTGAACGGGCGGGACAAGAACCGGCGAGCATCGCGCTCGCCGGTTTTTTTTGCGCCTTCGCGGCGCGATTTTTGCGTGATCCTCGGGCAATATCACCGCCGCCGATGGAACCGCCATGCCGTACGACACGCTTCTCTCACCTGTCTCCATCGGCAATCTTCAGCTGCCGAATCGCGTCGTGATGGCGCCGCTCACGCGCAACCGCGCGTCGCAGCCGGGCGACGTGCCGTCCGAAATGAACGCGCACTATTACGCGCAGCGCGCGAGTGCGGGACTCATCGTCACCGAGGCGACGCAGGTTTCGCGGCAAGGTCAGGGTTATTTCGCGACGCCAGGCATCTATTCGGATGCGCAGGAAGCCGGATGGAAGTCCGTCGTGGGTGCCGTTCACGCGCGGCACGGACGCATCGCGTCGCAGTTCTGGCATGTGGGGCGCGTGTCGCATCGATCGCTTCAGGAAGGCGGCGCGCCGCCTGTCGCACCATCCGCAATCCGCGCGCGCAATACGCAGGTGTTCGTGAAAAACGATGACGGCTCATACGCGATGACCGACGCCGACGACCCGCGCGCGCTCGAAACCGACGAGCTACCGGGCATCGTGCTGCAGTTCGTCGATGCCGCGCATCGCGCGCAACGTGCCGGCTTCGACATGATCGAGGTGCACGCGGCCAATGGCTATCTGCTGCATCAGTTCATGGCGACGGGCACCAACCGGCGCACGGATGATTACGGCGGCGGCATCGAAAATCGCGTGCGGTTGGTCGTCGATGTGCTGGAGGCGGTGGCCGGCGTGATGGGCGCGAATCGCGTGAGCATTCGCATTTCGCCGAACTTCACGGGATTCGATCTGCAGGACGATGAAGGCGAGGCTTCATCGCTGTATCTGGCGCAGGAGTTGAAGCGCATCGGCATCGCGTACCTGCATCTGGCGGAAGGCGACTGGATCGGCGGCGCGCCGCTTTCGGAAGACTATCGCCGCGCGCTGCGCAAGGCTTACGACGGCGCGATCATCGTCTGTGGCGAGTACACGGCGGAGGAAGCGAACGCGCGCATCGAACGAGGCGATGCCGATGCCGTGGCTTTCGGTCGCGCGTATATCGCCAATCCGGATCTGGTCGAGCGCTTCGCCGCAAACGCGCCGCTCAACACGCCCGACGAAGCGACGTTCTACGGCGGCGGCGAAAAAGGCTACACCGACTATCCGTCACTCGACGACGCCAAATCCGGTTGAGCGCGTCAGCGCGCAGCGAACGCGTACCAGCCGGCGCTGCTCGCCGACACGCGACGCGGACGGCGGCTCGTCAGCGCGGCGGCCTTCGGTTTGGGCGATGGGGCGCGCAACTGCACCGGACGGCGCAGCAGCGCACGCAACGACACCCGGCGCGAAGCAGCGCGCACGCGCAAATTGAAAAAGAAACCACGGAACCACGACCGGATGCCGTCGACCGGATGCACGTTTTTCAATTGCTCGGCAAGCACCTGCGTGCGTGCGGAGTGATGGCGCAACGCGCGGATCATGCCGCGGCGGGCAGGGCGCGCCGCTCGCGAGGCAACGCGAGTCAGGCCAATAGCGATTCGGTGGTTCATGTCAGCGGAAGGTCGGTTGCGTGGAAGCAAACTCGACGATAGTCGTCTCAAAATTAGCGTTCAAGGCTTCGATTCAACGGCGTTTGCTTAGTTGCACCGAAATGACGCGCCCAATGTACAAGACCTTTATTACCCGGGTAAGTCCGCGTTTTCCCTGCCGTTTTATGAAGCGTCTGCTGATAAAAATCAGCCGATGCATTGCCGCACGGGCCTTCGCGCGCTGCCGGATTTACAATCGTCGTATTCGCCCCAATTCTAGGTATAGCGTCGACGGCATGAATAAAATCGAAAGCCGTTGGAGGCAAGAACTGAAATGTCAGAACAAAACGCATTGAAATCGAAAAAGGAACAAGTGCGCGAGTTGCGCGAAAAAGGCTACGTGATCGTGAAGGGGCTCGTCACGAAAGAACGTTGCGACGCGATGCGCGAGGTGGCGCGTCAGCAGCTCGCCGAGGCTGCCGCGCCGCTGGAGTTCGAGGCCGATCTGAAATATCCCGGTGCGCCCGATTCGAAGGACGCGCCGGGCGGCCATACGGTGCGCCGTCTTCTGGACGCCTATGTGCGGCATCCGCTCTTCGCGGAATTCGCAACGTCGCCCGACGTGCGCGGATGGATGGAGCTGTACTTCGGCGAGACGCCGTATCTGTCGCGCGCGCATCACAACTGCATGATGACGAAGCATCCGGCGTACGGCAGTCTGACCGGCTGGCATCGCGATGTGCGTTACTGGGCGTTCGAGCGCGACGATCTGGTGTCAGCGTGGGTCGCACTCGGCGACGAAACGGTGGATAACGGCGCGCTGTGGTTCGTGCCGACCTCGCACAAGCTGCCTTTCACGTCCGATCGTTTCGACGAAGCCAAGTTCTTCCGCTCCGATCTGCCCGAGAACGCCGCGCTGATCCGCACGGCGGTGTCGCCCGAACTGGAACCGGGGGATGTCGTCTTCTTTCACTGCAACACACTGCACTCGGCGGGCAAGAACCTGACCGATCAGGTGAAGTTCTCGCTCGTGTTCACGTATCGCGGCGCGAGCAACGTGGCGTTGCCCGGCACGCGCTCGGCATCGAAACCGGAAGTGGCGCTGGTCTGAAGGTCAGCGCTTCGAAGGAATCGCGAGGCCGATCAGCCCCGCGAGCGACGCGACGATCCCGCCCGCGATCAGCCAGATGGTCTTGTTCGTGGGCGAGCCGGTGAAGAAGCGTGCGACGTCGTTGGAGAGCGAATGAAACGACTGGCCGCCGAAATACAGCAGCACGACGCCGCCGACAAGCAGCGCAACGGAAATCGCTCGGGTCATATCATGTTCTCGTAACTTGAGGGCGCGTCAGGTTAGCGGGTCTGCGCGGGCGCGTCCACTGCGCTCAGGCGGCTTGCGCTTCCTCGCGCGTGTATGGCTGGATCTTGCGCAGCAGATCGGCCATCACGTACTGATGATCGCTTCTGTTCGTCCACGCGCCGAGGTTGTACTTGACGCCGGTGTCCGTGTAATCGGTGACCGCGACCCACGGCGCCGACGGCACGTCCTGCACGATGCGCGAATCTTCGCTCATCAGGCTGCGCAATTCCGCGAGCACGTGCTCGACCTTCAGCCCATGCTGCGCCTGAAAATTGATGACGACGCGACGGCGATCGTTCGCGCTGTAGTTCGTGATGGCGTTCGCCCAGATGAGGCTGTTCGGCACGAACATGACGATGCCGTCGGCTTTCGTGAGGCGCGTCGTGAAGAGTCCGATCTCGTTGACCGTGCCCGCCGTCGTGCCGACGCCTTCGATGTAATCGCCCACGCGAAACGGTCGCAGCAGCAGAAGCATCAGACCGGCCGCGATGTTCTGCAGCGTGCCTTGCAGCGCGAGGCCGATGGCGAGGCCGGCGGCGCCGAGCACGGTCAGGATGCTGGCCGCGGCGATGCCGAATTTGCCGAGCGCCGCGACGATGGCGACGACGCGGATCGCCCACATCGCCAGACTGGCCAGCACCGGCGTGAGCGTGGCGTCGACATTGGTGCGGGCGAGCGCGCGACGCATGGCGTTCGCGACCGTGTTCGAAATCCACCATCCCACCGCGAGAATCAGCAGCGCCAACAAGATGTCGATGCCGTAAGTCACGGCGATGGCGGTAAAGGAATCGTAGGCGGGGCGCAGTCGGTCGATCGAATCCATGGGTCAGGCTCCTTGCAAAAGAATCTGCATTGGTCCGGATTTGCGTTGGATCGTTCCCCTTACTGATCATCCGGCCGATGCCGAATTGAGGGGCCGCGGCGCGTGCCGTGCGCGCTCAGCCCCGATTGGCTTACCATTGACGCCCTTGGCAGGGCGCGGGCGAGTGCTCGTTTCCTGTCGGTCGCCGTCCGATCAATTAGCAATCCGCAGAGGAAATCCGTCATGGCCTACGAAGCAGCGTCCGAGCGATATACGCAGATGCAATACCGCACCTGCGGCAAGAGCGGGTTGAAGTTGCCCGCGTTGTCGCTCGGTTTGTGGCATAACTTCGGCGATACCACGCCGATCTCCACGCAACGCGACATTCTTCGCGCCGCGTTCGATCTCGGCGTCACCCATTTCGATCTCGCGAACAACTACGGCCCGCCGTACGGCAGCGCAGAGGCGAACTTCGGGCGCATTTTCAAGGACGACTTCCGGCCGTATCGCGACGAATTGCTGATTTCGTCGAAAGCGGGCTGGGATATGTGGCCCGGTCCGTACGGTCAGGGCGGCGGTTCGCGCAAATACGTGCTCGCGAGCCTGGACCAGAGCCTGAAGCGCATGGGCCTCGATTACGTCGATATTTTCTACTCGCACCGCTTCGACGCCGACACGCCGCTCGAAGAAACCGCCGGCGCCCTCGCGACCGCCGTGCATTCGGGCAAGGCGCTCTACGTCGGCATCTCGTCGTATTCGGCGACGAAGACGCGTGAAATGGCCAAGCTGCTCGCCGAGCACAAGGTGCCGCTCCTGATCCATCAGCCGTCGTACAACATGCTGAACCGGTGGATCGAGGAGGAACTGCTCGACACGCTCGACGATGTCGGTGCCGGCAGCATCGCGTTCACGCCGCTCGCGCAAGGCCTGCTGACGAGCAAATACCTGAACGGCGTGCCGCAGGACGCACGCGTGAACAAGCCGGGCGGCGGCTCGCTCAAGCAGGAGCATCTGAGTGACGCGAACCTCGCGCACGTGCGCAAGCTCGACGAGCTCGCCCAGAAGCGCGGCCAGAGCCTCGCCCAGATGGCGCTCGCGTGGGCGCTGCGCGGCGGACGCGTCACCTCGGTGCTGATCGGTGCGAGCCGGCCGGAACAGGTCGCGGAGAACGTCGGCGCGCTGAAGAACCTCGAGTTCACGAAGGAAGAGCTCGCGGAGATCGACCAGCACGCGCAGGAAGGCGGCATCAACCTGTGGGAAAAGCCTTCGACGGATCAACGCGTCTGACGCGCCGAGCCTTTCGGCAGAAGGGTATTTCGGGATAGGACGGCATCCGTTGCTATCATGCGGGCTCGGCGGCTTGTCGGCAGCGATTGCGATCGCAGCCAATTCAGGCCGCCGTCCGCGCAGCCAGCCGAAAGCGCATTTCTTCAGCACGCACGTTCGCCCACGAGGCGCACGTGCGCGCCTTTGCCGCCGAAACGACGTTCGGACCGCGAAACGACTATCGGGTTAAAATAGCCGATTGCGCCGGGCTGTCTGGTTTTTTGCGCGATCTTCACGCATGGCGCGGCGTGAAACGCTGTCTTCGAATCTCGGGTTTCGGGTCAAATCGGCAACCTTCACCATTCGATCGTCCTGTTCGGGCAGCGCAGCGCCCTCGTAGCGCCCTTTATGTTCGACGCCGGCCCGGCGTGGCATCGGCTGCAATCAGCCGCGAGCGTCAGAGCGTCACCGCTTTCGCACAGTTAGAGCACAGTTCAAGAAGCCATGAGCAACCTTAATTCTCAAACCGTTCTGAGCGTCCACCACTGGACCGACACGCTTTTCAGTTTCACCTGCACCCGCGACAGCTCGTTCCGCTTTGAGAACGGCCAGTTCACGATGGTGGGTCTCGAAGTCGAGGGCAAACCGCTTCTGCGCGCCTACAGCCTCGCGAGCGCGAACTACGAAGAGCATCTCGAATTTCTGAGCATCAAGGTTCCCGACGGCCCGCTCACCTCGCGCCTGCAACATTTGAAAGTGGGCGATTCGGTGCTGATCGGCAAGAAGCCGACGGGCACGCTCGTCGCCGACAACCTGCTCCCCGGCAGGACGCTGTGGCTGCTGTCGACCGGCACCGGCCTCGCGCCGTTCATGTCGATCATCAAGGATCCGGACGTCTACGACCGCTACGAAAAGATCGTGCTGACGCACACCTGCCGTTTCGTCGATGAACTCGCGTACAAGGATTTCATCACCGAGCACCTTCCGGCGCACGAGCATATCGGCGAAATCGTCTCCGAGAAGCTCGTGTATTACCCGACGGTCACGCGCGAAGAATTCGCGAACCGCGGCCGCATCACCGATCTGATCGAGACGAAGAAACTGTTCGCCGATCTCGCGCTCGAGCCGTTCTCGATCGAAAACGATCGCGTGATGCTCTGCGGCAGCCCGCACATGCTCCGCGACACCCGCGAGTTGCTCGACTCGATGGGCTTCCAGGAAGGCAGTAACAACCATCCTGGCCACTATGTCGTGGAAAAGGCGTTCGTCGGCTGAGTCGATACGACAGCACCTTTGCAAAAAGACCGGAGCCTCGCGCTCCGGTTTTTTTTTCGCTCGCGCCAAATGCACCTTGTTACAAATTGGCGGTCGCCAGTAAGTGTTTTTCCTAAGCATTAGATGCAGCGAACTTGGTAAACGACATGAAGTTCGCCCGTCGAAGCCTTGTCGGACATGGATTTATAATATTTTTGAGATATGATCCGTTTACGCTGAGACGGCGCGCACGCCCGTGTAGTCCGTCATCGATGTTACAGAGTGTAAATTCAGTTACGCCTCTCGTGAGTTTGCCGAGGACGTAGCTCCAGTTGCGCTCAACGCGAGGATAGTGAATGAATCCGTCGGCCACGATCACGCTCGATGAGAGCCCGATTCGCCGCGCCCCGCTGCGCGGGGTTCCGTCACCGTTGCCGGAACGCTCCGGCGCGTCGTTTGCCTCTCCGTATTCCGCGCTGATCGACGCCAAGCTCAAGGGTGATCGTCAGATTCAGCGCCTCACCGCCCGCGTCCAGGAACTCGCCGCGCTGCTCGCCGTCACGGAAGAGCGCGCGCGTCAGGCGCTTGCACAGGATTTCCATGACGGAACCGGCGCCGCGCTCACCGTCGCCAGTCTCGCGCTCGCGCGCGCCGAGCATCGCCTGCCCACCGACGCGCCCGCCGCGTTCGGCGACGCGCTGCTTCAGGCGCGCGCGGCGCTTGCGGAAGTCTGCGAGACAAGCCATCGGATCGTCGAAGGGCTTCAGACGCCGGCTTTCGACGCGAACTTCGCCGCCACGCTCAACGACTGGATCGCGAGCTTCGGCGCCCGCACGGCGATTTCGGTCGATTTCTCCTGTCCGGAGGATGCGCGGCTGGATCGCATGTCTCACGACATGTCGCTCGCGCTCTTTCGCGTGATGCAGGAAGCGCTCGGCAACGTCGCGCGCCACGCACAGTCCGCGCACGCAAGCGTGACCGTTTCGCTCGACGGCCAGGGCGTGACGCTCACCGTCACCGACGACGGCGTCGGCATCAGCGCGGCCGCGCGGCGCAAGAGCGGACGCTTCGGTCTCTCGGGGATGCGCGCGCGTTGCGAGGCGCTCGGCGGCACTCTGCGCGTCGCGGCGGCGAAGCCCGTCGGCGCATGCGTGCGCGCGCGTCTGCCGTGGTCCGCGGCGCGTCCAGGTCTTTTCACGCTCGGCTCGCTGCACGTGTTCAGCGCCTGAGGCCGCCCGCGATGCTCCGAATTCTGCTCGCCGACGACCACGCCATCGTGCGCCGCGGCGTCGCGCAATTGCTGCTGGAACGCGGCGTTGCATCCGAAGTGTCCGAGGCTGAGACCGGCATGCAGGCGCTCGCGCTGGCCGCCCGCCGTCCGCTCGACGTCGCGATGCTCGATATCTCGCTGCCGGACGTCAACGGTATCGACGTGCTCAAGCGTCTCAAGCGCGAGAACCCGCGTTTGCCCGTGCTCATGTTCTCGATGTACCGGGAGGACCAGTACGCGGTCCGCGCGCTAAAGGCGGGCGCGTCGGGTTATTTGTCGAAGACGGCGGACCCCGCACTGATGATCGGCGCGATCCAGCAGGTCGCGGCGGGCCGCAAGTATGTGAGTCCGGAAATGGCCGAAGCGCTCGCGACCTACGTTTCGCTCGACACCGACCGTCTTCCGCACGAAAAGCTTTCGGACCGCGAATATCAGACGCTTTGCATGCTGGCGTCGGGAAAGCGGCTGACTGATATCGCGCATGCTTTATCGCTTTCGGTTAAAACGGTGAGCGTTTATCGCGCGCGGTTGTTGGAGAAGATGAAGCTCGCCAATAACGCCGAGCTTACGTTCTATGTGATGAGCAACCGTCTCGTCGATATGAACCCGGCGATCGCGGGATAATTTTTATCTTAAATGAGATAAATTTGTAGCAAATCACCGCAACATTGCGTCGCGTGCCCGATAACCGGGCAATCTTCGAGTCTCCGATAAAATGTCGGGTTTTCCCGCAGCCGGGCGCCCGCGCGCGCCAGAAGGAGACTCATCGCAATGTCGTTGTTCCGCAAGAAAAATATCGAGCACATGCTGGCCGGCGCGCACAGCACGTCGCTCAAGAAGACGCTCGGCGCCCTCGATCTGACGTTTCTCGGGATCGGGGCCATCATCGGCACGGGGATTTTCGTGCTGACCGGCACCGGCGCCGTGCAAGCCGGTCCGGCGCTCATGATTTCGTTCATCGTCGCGGCGATCGCGTGCTGTTTCGCCGCCCTCGCGTACGCCGAATTTTCCTCGACGATTCCCGTCGCCGGCTCCATCTACACCTATTCGTACGCGACGCTCGGCGAACTCGCGGCGTGGATCATCGGCTGGGATCTGATGCTCGAGTACGGGCTCGCGACGTCGGCGGTGTCGGTCGGATGGTCGGGCTATCTGCAATCGCTGCTGTCGGGCTTCGGAATTTCGCTGCCGACGGCGCTGTCCGCCGCGCCCGGCGCGCTGCCCGGCCACGCGACGCTCTTCAACCTGCCCGCGTTTCTCGTGATGATGGCGATCACGGCGCTGCTGTCAGTCGGTGTGAAGGAATCCACGCGCATCAACAACATCATGGTCGCGATCAAGGTGACGGTCGTGCTGCTCGTGATCGCCGTGGGCGTATTCCATGTCAAGCCGGCGAACTGGCATCCGTTCATGCCGCACGGCTGGTCCGGCGTGTTCGGTGCGGCGGCGGTGATGTTCTTCGCGTTCATCGGCTTCGATTCGGTGTCGTCGGCGGCGGAGGAAGTGAAGAATCCGAAGCGCGATCTGCCGATCGGCATCATCTCGTCGCTCGCGGTGTGCGCGGTGCTGTACGTGGCGGTCGCGGCTGTCGTGACCGGCATCGTGCCGGCGGCGCAGTTTGCGAATAATCCGCATCCGGTCTCGTTCGCGCTTCAAATGGCGGGACAGAACTGGGTCGCGGGCTTCATCGATCTCGGCGCCGTGCTCGGCATGCTCACCGTGATTCTCGTGATGAGCTACGGCCAGACGCGCGTCATCTACGCGATGTCGCGCGACGGCCTTTTGCCCGCGCGGCTGTCGAAGGTGCATCCGCGCTTCGCGACGCCGTTCTTCACGACATGGATCGTCGGCATCTTCTTCGGGCTGATCGGCGCGCTCGTGCCGCTCAACGTGCTCGCCGAGCTGATCAACATCGGCACGCTCGCCGCGTTCTCGATGGTCTCCATCGCCGTGCTGATCCTGCGCCGCACGCATCCGGAACTGCCGCGCGCGTTCCGCTGCCCGGGCGTGCCGGTGGTGCCCGTTCTTGCCGTGGCGTCGTGCCTGTTCCTGATGGCGAATCTTCAGGCGATGACGTGGATCGCGTTCGCGGTGTGGCTGGTGATCGGCCTCGCGATCTACTTCGCGTACTCGCGCCGACACTCCGTGCTCGGACGCGCGCCGCTCGAAGCGCCGCACGCCGTCGCCGCCTCCGCCACGCAGAAGAAGCGTGAAACCGTGACGCACTGAGCGTCGTTGTTCCTCGCGAAAGCGCCGCCCGAGAGGCGGCGCTTTGCTTTTGCGGCCGAGTTTCCGTGAATATGGGACGGACGTTCGCGCCGATAGCGAGGCCCGCCGATTTGTGTTTTACTCGATGTCACAAACACATAACACCAAATCCGGCTGAACGCTCACGGCGGCAGTAGGCGGTGCGTGGCGTGAAGCTGGTCATCCCCTAGGAGACAGTGAAAATGGCGCTCAGCATCAGCCTGACGGTCAACGGGAAATCCGTGACCGCCACCGTCGAACCGCATCTGCTTCTCGTCCAGTTTCTCCGCGATCAACTCAGGCTCACCGGCACGCATATCGGCTGCGACACCGCGCAGTGCGGCGCGTGCACCGTTCATCTCGACGGCCGCGCGATCAAGTCGTGCAATATCCTCGCCGCGCAGGCGGACGGCATGAGCGTGACGACCATCGAAGGCATGGCGAAAGACGGCCAGCTTCATCCGATGCAGGCGGCCTTCAAGGAATGTCACGGTTTGCAGTGCGGCTTCTGTACGCCCGGCATGGTGATGAGCGCGTGCGCACTCGCCACGCAATCGCCCGATCTTTCCGAGGAAGACGTGCGCGAACAGCTCGACGGCAATCTGTGTCGCTGCACGGGGTATCACAACATCGTGAAAGCGGTTCTCCAGGGCGCGCAGGCGATGAAATCCAGCGCCTGACGCCACCCAGACTCTCTCCCGAAAACGATGAATCGCGCCTTGAACAGGAGACCGCGATGAATGCCCCTGAGCAACAGAAATTGATCGGCGCCGGCGTCAAACGCAAGGAAGACTATCGCTTCCTGACGGGCGCGGGTCAGTACACCGACGATGTCGTCATGCCGCAGCAAAGCTACGGCGTATTCCTGCGCTCGCCGCATGCGCACGCGAGGATCAAGCGCATCGATATCGATGCCGCGATGAAGTCGCCGGGCGTGATCGGCATTTTCACCGGCAAGGACATGGCGGGCGAGAACGTCGGCGGCCTGCCGTGCGGCTGGCTCATCCACAGCACCGACGGCTCGCCGATGCACGAGCCGCCGCATCCCGTCATCGCGCACGACAAGGTGCTGCATGTGGGCGATCAGGTGGCGCTCGTCGTCGCGGAATCGGTGAAGGAGGCGAAGGATGCGCTCGAACTGATCGAAGTCGACTACGAAGAACTGCCCGCGACCGTCGATACCGGAAGCGCATCGGATGCCGGCCGGCCGCTCGTGCACGACAGCGTGCCGAACAACGTCTGCTACAACTGGGGCCACGGCGACAAGGCGAAGACCGACGCCGCGTTTGCGCAGGCCGCGCACGTGACGACGCTCGATATCGTGAACCAGCGCCTCGTGCCGAACGCGATCGAGCCGCGCGCCGTCAACGCGAGCTATTCGAGGCACGACGACAGCTACACGGTCTATGTCGCGAATCAGAATCCGCACGTCGAGCGTTTGCTGATGGCGGCGTTCGTGCTGCAACTGCCGGAATCGAAACTGCGCGTGATCGCGCCGGACGTGGGCGGCGGCTTCGGCTCGAAGATTTTCCTGTATCCGGAAGATGTAGCGCTGACGTGGGCATCGAAGAAGGTCGGGCGGCCGATCAAGTGGACCGCCGAGCGTTCCGAAGCATTCCTCTCCGACGCGCATGGCCGCGATCACGTGACCAAGGCCGAGCTCGCGCTGGACAAGGACGGCAAGTTCATCGGCATGCGCGTGCACACGACGGCGAACATGGGCGCGTATCTGTCGACGTTCGCATCGTCGATTCCGACCGTGCTCTATGCAACGCTGCTCGCCGGTCAGTACACGACACCCGCGATCTACGCCGAAGTCAAAGCCGTGTTCACGAACACGGTGCCCGTCGATGCATATCGCGGCGCGGGCCGTCCGGAAGCGACGTATGTCGTCGAACGCCTCGTGGAAACGGCGGCGCGCGAGCTGAACATCGATCCGGTCGAATTGCGCCGCCGCAACTTCATCCGCGAGTTTCCGTACGCGACGCCGGTCGGTCTCACCTACGACACCGGCGATTACGACGCGTGTCTCGATCGCGCGCTGGAACTCGCCGATGTGAAAGGCTTCGCGGCGCGCAAGGAAGAATCGAAGAAGAACGGCAAGCTCCGCGGCATCGGTTACTCGTGCTACATCGAGGCTTGCGGGCTCGCGCCGTCGAACGTGGCGGGCGCGCTGGGCGCGCGTGCGGGCCTCTTCGAAGCGGGCGAAGTGCGCGTTCATCCGACCGGCTCGGTCACGGTCTTCACCGGCTCGCATAGTCACGGGCAAGGGCACGAAACGACTTTCGCGCAGGTCGTCGCGGACCGGCTCGGCGTCTCGATCGAGAACGTCGAGATCATTCACGGCGACACCGGCCGCATTCCGTTCGGCATGGGCACGTACGGCTCGCGCTCGATCTCAGTCGGCGGCTCGGCGATCATGAAGGCGCTCGACAAGGTCGAAGCGAAGGCGAAGAAGATCGCCGCGCATCTGCTCGAAGCGGCGGCGGAGGACATCGAGTTCAAGAACGGCATATTCAGCGTCGCGGGCACGGATCGCACGAAGACCTTCGTCGATGTATCGCTCGCCGCCTACGTGCCGCACAACTTCCCGCTCGAAACGATGGAGCCGGGCCTCAACGAAAACGCGTTCTACGATCCGACCAACTTCACCTATCCGTCCGGTGCGTATGTGTGCGAAGTCGAAGTCGATCAGGACACGGGCGAAACGCGCATCCAGAAATTCACGGCGGTCGATGACTTCGGCAACGTGATCAACCCGATGATCGTCGAAGGACAGGTGCATGGCGGCCTGGGACAGGGCATCGGCCAGGCGATGCTCGAACGCTGCGTCTACGACGACAGCACCGGCCAGTTGCTCTCCGGCTCGTTCATGGATTACGCGATGCCGCACGCGATCGATCTGCCGAGCTTCACCGTCGAAACCGCGAAGGGCACGCCCTGCACGCATAACCCGCTCGGCGTGAAGGGTTGCGGCGAGGCGGGCGCGATCGGCTCGCCGCCGGCGGTGATCAACGCGATTCTCGACGCGCTCGCGCCGGTCGGCGTGAAGGATTTGCAGATGCCCGCGACGCCGCACCGCGTCTGGACTGCGATGCACAACGCTGCTCAAAACGCCTGAGGGGCCCGACATGTATTCATTCGACTATCAAAAGGCCGACGAAGCGAAAGCGGCAGTCGCGGCGCTCGGCGCGGACGGCGACGCCAAGTTTCTCGCGGGCGGCCAGAGCCTTCTGCCGACGATGCGCCTGCGTCTCGCGCAGCCGTCGGCGCTGATCGACGTGACGCGCATCGCGTCGATGAAAAGCGTCACGCTCGATGGCGGCAAACTCACCATCGGCGGCGCGGTGTGCCATGCGGACGTCGCGTCGAACGCCGACGTGAAAAAGGCGCTGCCGGGCCTCGCGGACCTCGCGAGCCGTATCGGCGATCGACAGGTGCGCGAGCGCGGCACGATCGGCGGCTCGCTCGCGAACGACGATCCGGCGGCGTGCTATCCGTCCGCCGTGCTCGCGCTCAACGCGACCGTCGTGACGGACAGGCGGCGCATCGGCGCGGACGATTTCTTCATCGACATGTACACGACCGCGCTCGAACCCGATGAACTCATCACGGCCGTCGAGTTTCCGCTCGCCGAGCGCGCGGGCTACGAGAAGTTTCGCAATCCCGCGTCGCACTTCGCGCTCGTCGGCGTGTTCGTCGCGAAGTTCAAGGATGGCGTGCGCGTCGGCGTGACGGGCGCGGCGTCGTCGGTGTTTCGGCCGGCCGAGCTGGAAGCGGCGTTGTCGAAGGACTTTTCGGTGGCATCGGCGCGCGGCGTCAAGATCCTGCCCGACGAACTGAACTCGGACATGCACGCGAGCGCCGAATATCGCGCGCATCTGATTCCGGTGCTCGCGGGCCGCGCGATCGAGCGCGCGATGTCCTTCTGATCGCGATGCAGGGCGAGCCCGCTTCCATCGACGATACGCTCGCGCGTTTGCGCGAGCATCAGTACTTCGCGAACCGCGAGCTCGCGACGGCGCTCTTTCTCGCGTTCAGGATGCAGCGGCCGCTGTTTCTCGAAGGCGAGCCGGGCGTCGGCAAGACCGAGCTCGCGAAAGCGGCGGCGGGCCTGTGCGGCACCACGTTGTTGCGCCTGCAATGTTACGAAGGCCTCGATACGGCGAGCGCGCTCTACGAGTGGGACTATCCGCGGCAGATCATGGCGCTGCGGCTCGCGGAGGCATCGGGTGAAACGCCGTCGAACGATTCGCTGTATCGCGGCGAGTTTCTGCTGAAGCGTCCCTTGCTTCAGGCGTTGCTGCCCGATCCCGCGAATCCCGACGCGCGCCGCGTGTTGCTGATCGACGAAATCGATCGCGCCGACGAGCCGTTCGAAGCGTTCCTGCTCGAATTGCTGTCGGACTTTCAGGTATCGATCCCGGAGTACGGCACGGTGCGCGCGGCGCGGCCGCCGCTCGTCGTGATGACGTCGAACCGCACGCGCGAAGTCCACGATGCGTTGAAGCGCCGCTGTCTCTATCAGTGGATCGGTTATCCCGAGCGGGACGTGGAACTCGCGATCGTCGCGGCGCGCGCGCCGGAAGCGGGGCAGGCTTTGCAGAAGCGCGCCGTCGAGTTCGTGCACGCGTTGCGCACGCTGGATCTGTTCAAGGCGCCGGGCGTCGCGGAGACGATCGACTGGTGCCGCGCGCTCGCGGCGCTGTCGGTGTCGGAGCTCGATCCGCAATCGGTGCAGGACACGCTCGGCGTGCTGCTGAAGTATCAGGACGATCTCGCGCGCATGGACGCCGACACGCTCGCGCACTGCCTCTCCGCCACGCCATGACGATGCAACCGTTCGCCCGCAACGTCGTGCATTTCGTGAGGCTCCTGCGGGGCGCGGGTCTCGGCATGTCGCCCGCTCACGCGGTGGACGCGCTCGATGCGCTGCGCTTCGTCGATCTGAACCGCCGCGACGACGTGCGCGCGACGCTCGCGTGCCTGCTCGTTCACGCGAGCGACGAACGCGATATCTTCGACGCCGCGTTCGATCTCTTCTGGCGCGATCCCGATTGGGAAGGCAAGCTGCGCGCGCTGTTGCTGCCGAAGGTGAAGGGCGGCATACCGCCGCCGAAGCGCAACAACCGTCTCGCCGATGCGCTGGCGGCGCGCGCCGCGGCATCGAAGGCGCAGGCGTCGGAATCGAAGCCGGAAGAGGCGCACGCGCGCATCACGTTCAGTTCGCAGGAACGGCTGAGTCACCGCGATTTCGATACGCTCAGCGCCGACGAATGGCGCACGCTGCGGCATCAGATCCGCGCGCACCGCATGCCGCTCGCGACCGAGCCTACGCGCAGGCTGAAGGCGGCATCGCGCGGCACGCACGCCGATCTCAAGGCGACCGCGCGTCATGCCGTGCGCTCGGGCGGCGACTGGACCGTGTGGAAGTATCGCGCGGCGGTCGAGCGCAGGCCGCCGCTCGTCTTGCTGCTCGACATATCCGGGTCGATGAGCGCGTACTCGCGCGCCGTGCTCTACTTCTGCCACGCGCTTTTGCAGTCGCGCGAGCGCCTGCAGGTATTCCTGTTCGGCACGCGCCTGACCAACGCGACGCGCGCATTGCGCGAACGCGATCCCGATGTCGCCATCGCGGCGCTCGGGCAGAACGTGGCGGACTGGTCGGGCGGCACGCGCATCGGCGCGACGCTTGCGGAGTTCAATCGACGCTGGGCGCGCCGCGTGCTGGCAGGTCGGGCGACGGTGCTGCTCGTCACCGATGGCCTCGATCACGAAGCCATCGACGTGCTCGACGCCGAGATGCAGCGACTCAGACGCTTTGCGTATCGGCTCGTGTGGCTCAATCCGCTGTTGCGCTTCGCCGATTTCACGCCGCGCGCGCGAGGCGTGCGCGCGATCCTGCCGCACGTCGATGCGATGCTCGCGGCCCATAACCTCGACAGCCTCGGCGCCGTGGGCCGCGAACTCGCCGTCCTGTCGCAACACAAGCCTCTGGGAGCACCGCGATGGAACTGACCGAAACACACACGTTGCCGGTGCCGCAGGCGCGCGCGTGGGAAGCGCTCAACGACACGTCGATCCTGAAGGCCTGCATTCCGGGCTGCGACAGCATCGACGCCGACGGCGAGAATGCCTACAACGTCGCGATGACGGCGGCGGTCGGACCGGTGAAGGCGCGCTTCAAGGGCAGAATGGAGCTGACGAATATCGATGCTCCGCATACTTACACGATCGTGTTCGAAGGGCAGGGCGGCGCGGCCGGCTTCAGCAAGGGCAGCGCGACCGTGAACCTCGAACCCGGCGACGAGGCCGACACGACGAAGCTCAGCTACAGTGCGAACGCGCAGGTCGGCGGCAAGCTCGCGCAAATCGGCTCCCGGCTCGTCGACGGCGCGGCGCGTAAGATTGCGGGTGAATTTTTCAAGCGGTTCGGCGCGCAGTTGCAGGGCGCGCCGGAATCACAGGATGCAGCCGCCGCCGATGAAAACGGCGGAGAAGTGCAGGAAGGGCAGGAGAAAGGGAAGAAATCATGGACAGCGTGGATCTCGAAGTCCTGAAGAACAGCGCGCGATGGCTCGAAGAGGGACATCGCGTGTTGCTCGTGACGGTGGTGAAGACGTGGGGCTCGTCGCCGCGGCCCGAAGGCGCGATGCTCGCCGTGCGAGGCGATGGTCACGTCGTCGGCTCGGTGTCGGGCGGATGTATCGAGGACGATCTCATCGATCGCGTGCGGCGGCGGGGCATCGAGCAGACGAAGCCGGAGGCGGTGAAGTACGGCATCAGCGCGGAAGAAGCGCATCGCTTCGGCCTGCCGTGCGGCGGCACGATCCAGCTTGTGCTGGAACCTTTGACGATGTCGAGTGGCATCGCCGAGCTGTGCGCGACGGTCGAGAGCGGCAGGCTCGTCGCGCGCATTCTCGACATGGCGACAGGCGGCGTGCGCCTCGAACCCGCGCAAGCCACCGATGGCGTGCTTTTCGATGACGAGCGGCTCCTGACGATTCACGGTCCGCGCTATCGCATGCTGGTGATCGGCGCGGGGCAGTTGTCGCGCTATCTGTGCAGCATCGCGGTCGGGCTGGACTATCAGGTCACCGTCTGCGATCCGCGCGAGGAATACACGGAAGAGTGGAACGTGCCGGGCACGACGATCGTGCGCTCCATGCCCGACGACACCGTCATGGACATGAAGCTCGACGAGCGCTGCGCGGTGATCGCGCTCACGCACGATCCCAAACTCGACGATCTCGCGTTGATGGAAGCGTTGAAGACGCCCGCGTTCTACGTCGGCGCGCTCGGTTCGCGGCGCAATAACGCGGCGCGTCGCGAGCGTCTGAAGGAGTTCGATCTGAGCGAAGCCGAGCTCGCGCGGCTGCACGGGCCGGTGGGAATCTATATCGGCAGCAGGACGCCGCCGGAGATCGCCGTGTCGATCCTCGCGGAGGTGACGGCGGCGAAGAACGGCGTGTCGTTGCCCGAACTGCTTCAGGTCGAAGGCGCGAAGGCGGCGCGCGAGGTCGCGGGGAAAAGCGAGGTGTGCGGCGTCTGAGTGCGCGTCGCACGGCTATATAACAATCGTTCTCATTTGCTCGGCCGGATCGGCCGACGCGAAGCCTTTTCCTCTCAGTTCAACGTCTTCATCGAATGCGCGGCAAGGTTTTGACCGGCGACGACCGGCGCGCTGTCGCGTCGGCCGCATCGCCTCGCGTCGCGGACGAACACACGGCGAAGCGCCACATGAGCCAGCGCGCGCTGCGCATATGGTCGATCGTGCATCGCTGGACGAGTCTCGTGTGCACGGCGTTCATGTTGCTGCTGTGTCTGACCGGGCTGCCGCTCGTGTTCGGCCACGAGCTCGACATCCTTACCGGCGATGCGATCGAAGCGCCCGAGCTGCCCGCATCGCAGGCAAATGCGCGCGCGAGCTACGACGCCGTGCTGCGCGCCGCGCTCGCGCAGCATCCCGGCCATGTGCCGCAATACATGATCTGGGAGCCGGACGACCCGCTCTTGCCGATCGTCGTCACGGCGCCGCACGCCGACACGCCGCCCGACGATACGTTGAGCACGACCGTCGACGCACGTACCGCGCGGCCGCTCGGCATGCCGCCAGGCAAAGGCTCGCTCAAGTTCGTTCTGCTGAAGTTGCACGTCGACATGTTCGCCGGGCTCTTCGGCAAGCTCTTTCTCGGCGCGATGGGCGTCGTGTTTCTTGCCGCGATCGTGTCGGGCGTCGTCGTGTATCTGCCGTTCTGGCGCAAGGTCGGACTGGGGCGCGTGCGTCTGAAGAAGAAGCGGCGTGTCGTCTGGCTCGACTGGCATAACGCGATCGGCATGTTGACGCTCGCGTGGGCGTTGCTCGTCGGCGCGACCGGGTCGATCAACACGCTCGCCGATCTGATGCTCGAAGCGTGGCGCAACGACCAGCTCGCGCAGATGGTCGCGCCGTATCGGGGACAGCCACCGGTGACCGTGCGCGCTTCCGTCGATGACGCCGTGAAGACCGCGCGGCAGGTCGCGCCGGACATGATTCCGTCGTTCGTCGCGTTTCCGGGGACGCGTTTTGCCAGCCCGCATCACTATGCCGTGTGGATGCGCGGCGACGGCATCCTTACGACGCGCATGCTGCGGCCGGTGCTCGTCGACGCATCGACGGGCGCGCTCACCGACGCACGTGAACTGCCGTGGTATCTGAAGGTGCTGCTCGGCTCGCAGCCGCTGCATTTCGGCGATTTCGGCGGGATGCCGCTCAAGATTTTCTGGGCGGCGTTCGATGTGCTGACGATCGTCGTGCTGGGGAGCGGGCTTTATTTGTGGCTTACGCGGCATAACCGGGGGAAGAAGGCGCAACGCGGTTGATGTTCCGCTGACCTACAGGCTCGGAGAGACCAACAAAGTCTCATATCGAAACATTCGGAATTCCCGTGAAGATCTGCCTCTCGTTGACGCTTAGAGTCATGCCCGACTGCCATCGCGCAGTACGGCTCGAAGTCGGGCCGCAATCATCGGGAGACAGAGCATGGCTGACAGAGAGACCATTGCAGCAGATCATCACGGGACATTCGAAAGCATCAAGCAAACTAGCGCGGACGACAGCGAATTCTGGTTCGCGCGCGACCTTTCACCGTTGCTGGACTATCAGGACTGGCGAAACTTTGCTCAGGTAATCGAGAAGGCCCGGATCGCGTGCGAGCGATCCGGGCATCGAGTAGCGGACCATTTTGGTGACGCCACCAAAATGGTCCGGCTAGGGTCCGGCGCGAAGCGGCCGGTGTCCGATGTCACCCTGTCGAGGTACGCGTGTTATTTGATCGTTCAGAACGGCGATCCATCGAAGCTGGTGATCGCGAATGGTCAGACGTACTTTGCGCTTCAGACGCGCCGTCAGGAACTTGGCGACGAGAAGGCATTTTCGGGCATGTCGGAGGATCAGCGTCGCTTGATGCTTCGCGGAGAGCTGGCTCATCACAACAAGGCGCTTGGTGCGGCGGCGCGCGCGGCCGGAGTGGAGACGACACTCGACTACGCAATATTTCAGGACCACGGCTACGAGGGGCTCTACGGTGGCCTCGGCGCCAGAGACCTTCACGGGAGAAAAGGGCTCAAGAAAAGCCAGAAGATCTTGGACCATATGGGCAGCACTGAACTTGCCGCCAATCTGTTCCGTGCCACCCAGACAGAAGACAAGTTGCGGCGCGACGGGGTCAGCGGCAAGCAGAACGCCAATGACACGCACTTTCAAGTCGGCTCGAAGGTGCGCCAGACTATTCGTGAACTCGGCGGAACAATGCCCGAGGCACTGCCCACGCCTCAGTCGAGCATTCAGCAGGTCGAGCGGGCACAGAAGAGATCCCTGGATCAGCAGAGGCAGGGCGCAAGCGACGATCCGGCGCCATGAATCCAAGCCGCGCCGACCATTTCGGTGAGGTCACCGAAATGGTCGGCGCGACAGGCCGGATCGCTCACATCAACCCGCAAACAATCGCCGCGATCAGCGATGCCGCCACGATCACCACGCCCGCCGTGCGTTTCTTGTTCAACTCCGTCCACAGCAGCACACCCGTCAGTGAAAGCAGAATGATGCTGCCCGCGAATGTATCGATGAGCAGCACCCAGCCCACGCTGAGCCCCACGCCCTTGTGCAGGTTGGTCATCATCGCGAGGAAGGTGTTTTCGGTGCGTTTCACCGACACGAAGTTATTGCCCACCCAATACTCGGCCATCACGCTGCCGCCCGGCGATGCGACCATCACCGACCATTGCTCCGGCTGCATCGTGGTCTTGTCGCCCCAACCGACCGGATGCGCCGGCTCGCGACGCGTGCGCCCGAGATTGCCTTCGATCTTCAATTCCTTCTTCAGCCACGCGCCCATGTCGCGCGGCGTCTTGAAGCCGTCGGCGGGCAGCGGCATCTGCATCTGCGAAACCTGCGGCTCGCCGGTGGAAATGCGCAGCGGCGGCGCGCGATGATTCAGCAGAAAGCCCGTCGTCCCGAACAGCAGGCCGAGCAGCGCGCCCCACAAACCGATCCAGCCGTGCACCTTGCGCAGCCACTTCAGAAACGTCGAGCGGCGCGAGCGGTTTTTGCGCACGAATTGCTCGGCATCGTCGATGAGGCGCCCATGCGGACGATAGTGCGTCGGGCCGCTCGTCGTGGGCGACTGCGGATTGAGGGTTTCAGGCGCGTTCACGCGTCTCTCCAGAATTCGGGCGTTGGCAAGCAAAGCCGCGCCCCGATCGGCTAGTCGCGAATGAACGCGCAGCGATCGACGAAAGGCGGGCAAATGAGAATTGTTATCATTACATGCGCAAAAGCACTTTTCAATGCTTTGCGGTTGCCTGACAGTTCGTGATTGTCACGAAAAATTTCAGACGGGCCAGAGCGGCCCTTCCTGCATCGCGCCGACTTGCTCGCGCAATTCGAGGATGCGGTCTTCCCAATAGCGCTGCGTGTTGAACCACGGGAAGGCGGCGGGAAACGCCGGATCGTTCCAGCGCCGCGCGAGCCACGCGGAATAGTGGATCAGCCGCAGCGTGCGCAAGGCTTCGACCAGATGCAGCTCGCGCGGATCGAACTCGCAGAAGTCTTCGTAGCCGGCGAGCAAATCCGTGAGCGCGCGCGATGCGTCCGCACGTCCGGCGGGCAGCAGTAGCCATAAATCCTGGATCGCCGGGGCCATGCGGCTATCGTCGAAATCGACGAAATGCGGACCCGCGTCGGTCCACAGCACATTGCTCGGATGACAGTCGCCGTGCACGCGCAAATGCCGCACGTCGCCCGCACGGTCGAAGCAATGCGCGACGCCTTCCAGCGCCATCGATACGACGGTTTCCCAGGCTTCGCGCACATCGTTCGGGACGAAGGCGTGCGTCAGCAGAAAGTCGCGCGGCTCGTGGCCGAAAGTGTCGATATCCAGCGTCGGCCGCTCGCGATAAGGCTCGATCCCGCCCACCGCATGAATACGCCCGATGAAGCGCCCGAGCCATTCGAGCGTATCGCTGCGGTCGAGATCGGGCGCGCGTCCGCCGCGCCGCTCGAAGATCGAAAACCGAAAACCCTCGAATTCGTGCAGCGTCGCGCCTTCGAGCACGCGTGCCGGAACTGCCGGAATTTCGCGCGCGACTAGCTCGGCGACGAACGCGTGCTCTTCGAGAATGGCCGCATTCGACCAGCGCTTGGGACGATAAAACTTGGCGACCACCGGCGCGCCGTCTTCGACGCCCACCTGATACACGCGGTTTTCGTAGCTGTTGAGGGGTAGCAGGCGGCCATCGGTGCGCGTGCCCGTGGGAAGCAGCACGCTGTCGAGCGCATCGAGCACGCGCTCGGGCGTGAGGCCGGAGAAGGGCGGCGCGTCGTCAGCGGGCGCGCCCTGGGAATCGGGATGGATCGAGTTCATCCCGGCATTGTGCCCGGCCTTCGCGCGGGCGGCATCATTACATCAATGCGATGCGGCGCCGTTCAATGCACGACCGTGTTCGACGGGCGCACAACATCGCCCGTGTCGATCAGGTCTTCGAGGAAGAACGGCTCCGTGTTGAGCAACTGGGTCACGCCGGGCTCGCCCGCGTACCAGGCGACCATCGCCATGTCACCGAGAATGCGCATCACGATGCCGCGCGCCCCTTGAGGCACGGCAATATGCACAGAGCGGACAATCGAACCGATTTGCATGATGAATCCCCGTTTCAACGCCGGCTGAGGATAAAACGCCGGTCATATATTTCACCAAGCACAGGCTTTTAACGGCTCGTGCACCCAGACAATCGCCGCGTCTTTTGCTGCGGGAAGCGCGACATGCGCGGCTTTCATGAACGATTGTGCTCTTACTTTAGCGCATCGCGACGCGTCGGCGCGACGCCATTCGCCTCGTTATGTTGCCGATCGCAGACGGCTAGCACTAATTACTGGTGATCGTCGGCGAAATGCGTGTGTCGCATTAGGCAAAACCCTTAGGATCGGCGTATCGTCGAATGTTTTTCAGCGGAGACTTCATTCGTGAACGCATCACCGGCGCCGCAGCGCCCCAACGCCGACGACAACGCAGACCGGACCGCCGACGCCGCGCCGTATCTCGAACGCGGTTCGCGCGCCTACTGGCGTGCATCGCTCGCGCTGCTGTTCGCCGGCTATGCGACGTTCTCGCTGCTGTATTGCGTGCAGCCGCTGCTTCCCGAGTTCACGAAGGCGTTCGGCGTCAGTCCGGCGGTCAGCGCACTCACGGTGTCGGTGAGCACGGCGGCGCTCGCGATTGCGATCTTCATCGCGGGATTCGTTTCGGAAAGCTGGAGCCGCCATCGTTTGATGACACTTTCGCTGCTTGCATCGTCGGTGCTGACGGTCGTCGCAGCCGTGTTGCCCGACTGGCACGCGCTGCTCGTCGTGCGCGCGCTCGAAGGCTTCGCGCTCGGCGGCGTGCCCGCCGTCGCGATGGCGTATCTCGCGGAGGAAGTGCATCCGGAAGGCCTCGGTCTCGCGATGGGCCTCTATGTCGGCGGGACGGCCATCGGCGGAATGGCCGGGCGGGTGATCAGCGGCATCCTCGCGGATCTCTTCGGCTGGCGCGTCGCGATCGGCGGCATCGGGCTGCTGGGTTTGCTCGCCACGTTCGCGTTCCGCTCTCTCTTGCCGCCGTCGCGACGGTTCAAGCCCCGGCGCGGTGTCGGGTTTGCGCATCATCGGCGCTCGCTTGCCGGTCACCTGCGACACGGCGGTTTGCCGTTCCTGTTTCTCATCGGCTTCGTGCTGATGGGCTGCTTCGTCACGCTCTATAACTACGTCGGCTACCGGCTGCTCGGCGCGCCGTTTCAGTTGAATCAGACCCAGATCGGCGCGATCTTCACGGTGTATCTGACGGGCGTCGTCGCGTCGCCGTGGTCCGGCAAGATGGCCGATGCCTTCGGACGCGGCCGCGTGCTGATCGCGAGTCTCGTGCTGATGATGCTCGGCATTGCGCTGACGATGTCGAGTGCGTTGGCGGTGATCATCGCCGGAATCGCGTGTTTGACGTTCGGGTTCTTCGCGGGCCACGCGGTCGCGAGCAGTTGGGTCGGGCGTCTCGCCGCGCAGGCCAAAGGGCAGGCGGCGGCGCTTTATCTGCTCGCTTATTACGTCGGGTCGAGTGTGATCGGATCGTATGGCGGCCACTTCTGGACCGCGTTCGGATGGACGGGCGTGGCCGGGCTGATCGGCGCGCTGCTGCTTGTCGGGCTCGCGGGCGCGGCTTACCTGAATCGGCGCGAGCGCGCGACCTTCGTCTGAGAATCGAAAGCCGGTTGAAATGGAACGAAGCTAAGGGTTTTCCGCGCCCGCTTAAAAAGATCCGCCTCTAAATCCTTGTTACGCAAGGCTTTCGTATATCGGGCAGGTCTCCCATCGCACGAAGATCGGCCGACGTCTTCGACAGAGACGCCTATACTCGAATCGTCGATGCAGGTTTCAACGCGCGACGATCGCAGCCAGAAAGCAAGACGATGGGAGACGCACTATGACGTACTTCACGATCGGCGATTTCATCCTGATCATCCCGATGGCGCTCGCTGGCGCGCTCTTCCTCGGGGCCATTCCATGCGCGACGCATTTCAAGAACAACGCGCTGCGTGTGTTCGGCGCGCTGCTCGGCGTGCTTGCGGCATTTCTCCTCGTCGAAGGCTTGCCCGCACTGATATAGCGAGCGCCCCGTGCGGGCGCGCTCGCCATAGCGGTCGATTACAGGCGCTCGCCGAGGAAGCTCAGCGTGCGCCCGTGCGCGAGCGCTGAAGCCTTGGCGTTGTACGATGCGCGATCGCCGCAGTTGAAGCCGTGATCGGCCTGCGCATAAACGTAGAGTTCCGAATTCTCACGGCCAGCGAATTTCTGACGCACGGCGTCCACCGCATCGGCGGGAATGTGCGCGTCGAGTTCGCCGTAGTGGAACTGCATCGGAACCTTCACTTGATCGGCTTTATCCAGCGCGTTCTGGATGCCGCCGCCGTAGTAGGCCACCGCCACATCCACCGAACCCTGCGCCGCCGCGAGATACGCGAGCCGGCCGCCGAAGCAATAGCCGATCGCCGCAATCTTGCCCGTCACCTCGGGTAGCGCGCGCAGCGCCTTCGCGGCTGCGCCGACATCGGCGACCGCGGTATCGAGCTTGGTCTTTTGCAGCAGTTCCATCGCCTTTTCGCGATCCGCGCCTTCGTAACCCAGCTCGACGCGCGGCTGCGTGCGCCAGAAGACATCGGGCGCGAGCGCGACATAGCCATCGGCGGCATATTGATCGGCGACGCTGCGAATGTGCGCGTTCACGCCGAAGATCTCCTGCAGGATGATCACGGCGGGTCCGGTGCCTGTCTTGGGCAGCGCGAGATAGCCCTGGAAGCTGTCGCCATCGGCCGGAATGTCGATCCAGCGGGAAGTCACGGATACGGTCACGTCGATACTCCTTGCGTTTGTAAATAGGTTGGCCGGGTGAGTTTGCCAGCTTTCCCTTTCAGTCGCCCTGAACGCCCGCGCGCGCTTGGCACGCGGTTTGACGCGTGGCCGGTTTTTAGAGGCATCGATCTAAACGCAAGCTGAAAGAAGCCTTAATAAACAGGCTAATGATGCCGGCGGGCGGGGATTATCGGCGCGCGCCTGTCAAACTTGAATGACGGTCAAACCTTTGCGCGCCGATGTCGCGGAAACCCGCATGTACAGGGCGTCTTCGCGCGAACACCACCACAAATGGCGGCGCATCACAACTAGCCGTTAATTGGTAGTGACACCAGTATCTTAAAAAACTTCCCTAAATTAATTTGACAACCCTACACTTGCGCGCAGTGCGGATGGCGGCTGCCACGAACGGCCTGCCGGAAGGACTTGCCAAGTGCATGACGATGCATCCGGCGTGGTCGTCCACGGGACTGAGCGATCGTGATGAAAGACGGGGCACAGGGCGATTACGTTGTTTTTGGGACCGAAACTGGAGACTTACATGAACACCAAGCTTCACAAACTGTTGCCGATCAGCGCTGCAGCCGTGCTGTTCGCTACGTTGGCAACGTCCGCAGCAGCCGACCAGGTCGTCAAGATCGGTCACGTCGCTCCGCTGACCGGCGGCATTGCTCACCTGGGCAAGGATAACGAAAACGGCGCGCGGCTCGCAGTCGAAGAGATCAACGCCAAGGGTCTGACGATCGGCGGCCAGAAGATCACGCTGGAACTCGACGCGCAGGATGACGCGGCCGACCCGCGTACGGCAACTCAGGTCGCACAGAAGCTCGTGGATGACAAGGTCGTCGGCGTTGTCGGTCACCTGAACTCGGGTACGTCCATTCCGGCTTCGAAGATTTACAGCGACGCGGGCATCGTGCAGATTTCCCCGTCGGCGACGAACCCGACCTACACGCAGCAAGGCTTCAAGACGACGTATCGCGTCGTCGCGACCGATGCGCAGCAAGGCCCGGCGCTCGCCAACTACGCGGCGAAGCAACTGAAGGTGAAGACCGTTGCCGTCGTCGATGATTCGACCGCGTACGGCCAGGGTCTCGCGAACGAATTCGAGAAGACCGCCAAGTCGCTCGGCCTGAAGGTGATCTCGCATGACGCGACCAACGACAAGGCTGTCGACTTCCGCGCCATTCTGACCAAGATCAAGGGCGAAAACCCCGACGCCGTGATGTACGGCGGCATGGACGCGACCGGCGGCCCGTTCGCCAAGCAGGCGAAGCAACTCGGCCTGCGCGCGAAGGTTCTCGCGGGTGACGGCGTCTGTACCGAGAAGCTGTCAGATCTGGCAGGCGACGCAACCGACAACGTCGTGTGCTCGGAAGCGGGCATGGCGCTCGAAAAGATGGACGGCGGCAAGGCGTTCGCGGACAAGTTCCAGAAGCGCTTCGGCCAGCCGATCCAGATCTACGCGCCGTTCACGTATGACGCGGTGTACATCATCGTCGACGCGATGAAGCGCGCGAACTCGACCGATCCGGCCAAGATCGTCGCCGCAATGCCGAACACGGACTACAAGGGCGTGATCGGCCAGACGACCTTCGATTCGAAGGGCGACCTGAAGCACGGCGTGATCTCGCTGTACAACTACAAGGGCGGCAAGAAGACGCTGCTCGACGTCGTGAAGATGTAATCGACGCGGGACTTCGGTCTCAAGAAGCGCGCGGAGCCGAAAGGCCCGCGCGCTTTATATTTTCCAGCGCTTAAGAATGCGCGGCCCGATTGCGGTGATGACCAGGCAGCACGCCGCCACGACGCACAGGCCGATCGGCAGCGTGCTGATCTGCGCGACGCCGCCGATCAGCACCGGCCCGAGCAGCAGGCCGAAGTACGCGAGTCCCGCGACCTGCGCGAGTCCCTCGGCCGCCGTGACGCCTTCGACGCGCGCCGCGGCCGCGAAGAGCACTGGCATCATGTTCGCGAGACCGAGGCCCATCAGCGTGAAGCCGGTCATCGTGACGATGGTGTTCGGCAGCACGAGCGCCATCACCATGCCGATGAACGCGAGACCCGCGCTGCCGAAGATCAATTGCGGCGCGCCGAAACGCGCGCGCACCGCGTCGCCGCCGAAGCGGCCGGCTGCCATGCCGCCGGAGAACGCCGCGTAGGCCGCGCTCGACACCGACGGCGTGGCCTCGACGATGTCGCGCATATAGACGGTGGCCCAGTCGTACATTGCGCCTTCCGCGATCAGCGCGATCAGCGCGAGACCGCCGAGCGCCCACAGCGCGCCCGAACGCCAGCGATTCGACGACGACGCCTTCGCGTGCTCGTCGTGATGAGGAACGTGCGGCAGCACGGCGGGCATCGAAACGAGCAGGACGACGAGACTGATGCCCGATGCCAGCGCGAGATGCGCGGCGGGCGAGAGTCCGTGCGCGAGCAGCGCGCCGCCCACGGCCGCGCCCGCCATGCCGCCGATGCTGAACATGCCGTGCAGCGACGACATGATCGGACGACTCAATGCCTGCTCGACCGCGCTCGCTTCGGCGTTCATCGCGACGTCGAGCGTCGCCATGCCGAAGCCGAAGATCGCAAGGACGATCAGCAGCAACCAGAAATTGGGCGTGACCAGAATCAGCGAGCCGCAGATCATCATCGTGATGCCGCCCGCAAGGCAGGCGGTGCGCGTGCCGGCCCGGGCGATCCACGGTCCGGCCGTGAGCATCGCGAAGATCGAACCGCCGGCGACGGCGAGCAGCGCGAACGAGAGCATGCCCGGGCTGAGCGCGAACTTGTCGCGCACGGTCGGCACGTGCACGCCCCACGACGCGTACATCATGCCTGCGATGAAGAAGACGGCCATCGTCGCGTAGCGCGCGCGGACGCGCGTGCCGTGTGGAAGGCTGCGATGCAGCGCGAGCGTCGGATTGGATTCGCAGGCGGCGGAGGCGGTAGTCGAGTCGGACACGAGAGAAGCCGTTTGAAGATTGCGTGAAACGAGAAAGCGACCGGACATGATGCCATCGGACGCGAAGGCTTTCGATTCTATCGAACGGCCAGGCGACACGCTCGCATGCGCTGCATTACCATCGTTCGACGATCGACCAACGAACGAGAACCGGATGAACATTCCGTCGCAAGCGCCGCTTCATCTGCTGCATCGCGTGTCCGAAGGCACGCTCGCCACGCATTCGCGCGAGCCGCGCGGCTTTCCCTATCCGACAGCGCTGCCCTTCGCGCCCACCGCTCGCCACGTGCCGATGTTGCTCATCAGCCATCTCGCCGAGCACACGCGCAATCTTCACGCCGATGCGCGCGCCGGTTTTCTGGTCGCGCACGCCGCGGAAGGCGGCGTGCTGGACGGCCAGCGCCTGACCATGCTCGGCAGCTTCGCGCCAGCGCGGCCGGAAGAAACCGGGGAACTCGCGCAGCGATATCTGCGCTATCACCCGGATTCGGCGCGATATCTGGAACTCGGCGATTTCTCCTTCTGGGTGATGTCGGTGGAACGCATGCGGTATATCGGCGGATTCGGTGCAATGGGCTGGCTCGCCGGCGAAGAACTCGATTCGCTGCCGCCGCTTTGTGCAGCGGACGAATCGTCGCTCTGTGAATATTTTGATGCTTACACGGGCCAGCCGGAGAATCTCCACTTATTGGGGGTCGACCGGTACGGCTGTGATTTGCTGCTTACCGGGACGCGCAATCGTTTTACATTCGATTACCCGAAACTGACGAACGAGGATTTGAAGGCTGCGCTTATCGATTGCTTCGAGCGGCAAGGCGACTTTTCCGTGCGATAAATCCGAATTTGTTGCGACCCGATTTCGCTTCGAGTGACCAGATGTCTCAACGATTCGCCGCAAGTTGCCATCTCATGAAATTTTCCGGTCGAGTTTATTGGCCTTGTTTTCATTCGATGCCATGACGCCAACGAAGGATCGTTTCATCAACGCGTTTTAGATCGGATCAACAACCGCTCCAATCTCAGAATTTTCGGCAAATGTTACGAAGAAAGTCGCTAAACTTTTTATTAAGTGGCAATACGCACATGCCGCGTTAATGGGAACTGTGTTAATCTGCGTCCCAGTCCGAGGCTTTACAGATACTGATAACTGAAAGCGAGCGCGTTGATTCGCAAAGTCAGCAAACCACTTAGGGAATTGCCATGCCGTCATACAAGGAACTCCTCGCACAACGCGAGTCTCTCGAACGTCAGATTGAAGAAGCGAAGTCGCGCGAATACGCCGAAGTGCTTAATGAGATCAAGCAGAAGATGGCGGATTATGGCATCACGCTTCAGGAACTGGCTGGCGGTCGGAGTGCGAAAGGCGCGAAGGCCGCGCGTAGCCGTTCGGGCGTGGCGCCGAAATATCGTGATCCGGAAAGCGGCAGCACCTGGTCGGGCCGCGGCAAGCCGCCGAAGTGGATCGCCGGGCAAGATCGGGACAGCTTCCTGATCGGCAAGTAAGTTCTGAGCCGAATCATGCGAAAAATAGGCCGCGTTACATGACGCGGCCTATTTTATTTCGCAGGCTGATAAATTGGTATCGCCGGTCGCCCGACGGCTGATCCTGAACCAAAATACCGCACGCGCCCAGAAGCTCCGAGACGCACCCGCTGATAAAATTCGAAGGTGAAAGGCTCGAGTTCAATTACATGTCGCTTTCGACGACGCGTACCGCGGAAAAACAGGAGGTTGCCCGAAGAACCACCTGGCGGAGCATTGCGGTAAATAGTGTGCTAACCACGGCGCAACTCGTCGTAGGCTTTCTTGCTCACTCTCAGGCACTGATAGCGGATGGCGTTCATTCGCTGGCGGACATTGTGTCTGATTTTATCGTGCTGATTGCGAACGAGCACGCGGGCGCTGCCCCGGACGTCGACCATAACTACGGCCATAACCGTTATGAGACGGTGGCTTCATTGTTCCTCGGCGGATTACTGGTCGCGGTGGGCGTCGGAATGCTGTGGCGTGCCGGATCGCGAATCGTCAACCTTCAGGATATTCCGCCGGTAAAGGTCGGCGCGCTGGCGGTGGCGATAATCGTGCTCGTTTCCAAGGAAGCGCTGTTTCGCTATATGCTGCGCGCCGCTGAACGGGTGCGTTCCGCGATGCTCGTCGCAAATGCGTGGCATGCGCGCTCGGATGCCGCTTCTTCGCTGGTCGTCGCACTCGGGATAATCGGCAGTTTGGCGGGATTCCGGATTTTGGACCCGATCGCCGCCGCGCTCGTCGGCTTCCTGATCGGCAAAATGGGATGGACGTTCGCGTGGGATGCATTACAAGATCTTTCAGATCGGGCACTCGATCAAGCGACCACCGAAGATTTGCGAGCCATTTTGCTGACGACGCCCGGCGTGCGCGAAGTCCACGAGTTCCGGACGCGCAAAATGGGCGATCTCGCCATCGTCGATGCCCACATTCTCGTCGACCCGCTCATTTCGGTTTCGGAAGGTCATTACATCGCCGAATCGGCGCGCGCGAACATGCTGGCCGACACGCGGGTCATCGATGCGCTCATTCATGTCGATCCCGAACTCGATGAACTCAATCCGTTGCCGGGCAATTTCCCGTTGCGTTCGACCGTCAGCGACGCTGTGCGCGCGGCTTTCACGCGACAGGGTTTGGCAGTGGAGACCTTGAATCTGCACTATCTGAGCAGCGGCTTCAATGTGGACGTCATGCTACCCGCGCCAGGCGCAGAGGACACCGCCGCGAAGCTGAAGTCGATCGATCTCGACGCGCTCAAACGCAAGATCGGCGCGCGTGAGATTCACATCGCGCAGGCGCTCGATCTCGCGCCCGCGTCGACGACGAAGCGCGTGATCGATACGCCACGCTGAACGCCGCTCAGAGCGGCAATTGCGTGTCGAACTTGATTTCGCGAAGCACGACGCTCGTTCGCACCTGCGCGACGGCAGGAATCTTGAAGATGCGATCGTGCAGGAACGCGTCGTACGCCTTGATATCCGGCGCAACGATCTTGAGGATGTAATCGGACTCGCCGGTCGTGCTGTAGCACTCGGTCACTTCCGGGCAGGTGGCGATCTCGCGCTCGAACTGCTCGACGCCGCCCTCGGTGTGACGCGTCAGGTGTATATGCGCGAGCGCGCAGACGTGCAGGCCGAGCTTCTCGCGGTCGAGCAGCGCCGTATAGCGCTGAATAACGCCCGATTGCTCCATGTCCTTGATGCGCCGCCAGCACGGCGTACTCGACAAGCCGACCTGGTCGGAGATTTCCTGAACGGAGCGCCGTGCGTCGAGCTGCAGAAGACGCAGGATTTTTTGTGAGAATGTATCGAGAGTCAACTGCGCCTCCGTTCGGTCGCGATTTGACTCTCATGGTAGAGGCGCCGGAAAAGAAACGCAATGCAAAGCGCCTGCACTGAGGGAGTTTCCCTAACTCATTGGCCTGACTGCGCGGTTTTACCTTCGCCGATCTCGTTCGATTCAGCCGATGTCCGCGCCAGCGCGGCCTGCGACGTCCGCAGCTCCGCGAGCATGTTGCAAAAGAGCGCGCCTTGCTCGATCGCGTCGTCGAGCGCGACGTGCGTGTGCGGCAACTCGTCGAACCAATGTTTCGGCAGACGCGGCTTGATCGCCTTCCGGTATGGCAGTCCGGTCATCGCGAAGGCGAGCGTCTTGATGTCGAGCGCCGACCACGAGAAAGGACAGCGCTCGGCAAAACGCATCATGTACCAGAACATATAGGTGAAGTCGAAGCCCGCCGGATACGCGACGAACACCGGCTTGCCCGGCAGCGCCTCCACCCATTCGACATAAGCCGGCAGTGCGATCTCCGGCTTCTGCAAATCCTTGCGGCACGCTGTCCACGCGTCGGGCTGAGTTTTCCACCATGCGGCTTGCACTGGATGTGGCGCCGCGCCTTCCAGCGTTTCGAGATTCGCGGAGAAAGTGCCGATGAGCTGCTTGTCGGCCGTGAAGGCTGCCGAGGCGAAGCTCAGCATCGAATGCGGACCGGGAATCGGGCCGTCGGCTTCGACATCGGTGCTGACGTAGATTTCGGGAATCGCGTTCACGCTGTCACTCCGTCGCGCACGAACGGGTTGGTGCGCCGCTCCTCGCCGAATGTCGATGCCGGGCCGTGACCGGGAACGAAGGTGACGTCGTCGCCGAGCGGCCAGAGCTTTTCGCGGATCGAACGGATGAGTTCCGCGTGATTGCCGCGCGGAAAATCGGTGCGGCCGATGGAGCCGGCAAACAGCACATCGCCGACGAACGCGAGTTGATGCGCGCGGCTGAAAAACACGACGTGACCCGGCGTGTGACCCGGACAGAAATAGACTTCCATCGACTCGTCGCCGAACTGCACGGTGTCGCCGTCGACCAGCCAGCGTTCGGGCGTGAACGCCTCGGCGTTCGAAAAGCCGAAGCGCTGAGTCTGCGCGGGCAGCTGATCGATCCAGAACGCATCCTCACGATGCGGTCCTTCTATTTGTATGCCGTAATGGTCGGCGAGCGCCTTCGCGCCACCGCAATGGTCTAGGTGACCATGCGTCAGAAGAATCTTTTCGACG
Source organism: Caballeronia jiangsuensis (assembly GCF_046030135.1). Taxonomy (NCBI): domain Bacteria; kingdom Pseudomonadati; phylum Pseudomonadota; class Betaproteobacteria; order Burkholderiales; family Burkholderiaceae; genus Caballeronia; species Caballeronia jiangsuensis. The sequence goes on along the minus strand of NZ_JAQQDB010000011.1, from coordinate 31,678 downwards.
GTCACGCCCTGCCGCTCCACTTCCGCGATGATGCGTTCGATGTCGCCGCCCGGGTCGACGATGGCGGCGCGCCTGGTCGCCTCGCAGATCACGATGGAACAGTTTTGCTGGAAGGGCGTCACGGGAACGAGAATGACTTTCATATGACTGTCGTCGGTACGCGCAGGCCTGTAAAAACGTTCATTGTACCGGTGCCATAACGCGCGCAAGGGTGACGGTTCGAGCGCTGGAAAACCCGTAAATATCGGCAATTCTTACGCTCATAGCGAAAATCAATGACTGATCGTTGGGTTTGGCGAGACGAACCGCTGTTTTTTTGTATAATGGCAGTACTTGTGCATGGATCCAACCATGCCGTCAATAAGCGAAGGTTGAAACGCTAGTGCGTTTTTACAATCGCTGTCAGTACGCTGTTCGGGGCCAAAAGCCTCGCAATTGCAACTCAAGCACCTCCAGTGGGTGCACACGTCTTGTCCGGCCAGACGCCGCGCGTCTGTCAGATGGCTTTGCAGCCGTTACGCCGGATGGGGCCTACGCCGCCGTTCCTGCGCTTAGATGAATTTTTCAGCGCACGAATGTGATGCCACGTTCGATGGCGGCTTGTGGGGTCTGGTCAGGCTGCCGGGGACAGGTTGCGCCAGACGTGAACAATAACCGGGCGTTTGCGGCACGAGTGCGCCGCATCCGAGCACAGTTCGCCGTTCGCTTGACCGAGCGGCGTTCTGCTTTGCACGGCAAAGCCTCGAGCAGCCATGCGCGCGCCGACCAGCGCAGCGCGGCCGCTCCTTTTATCGTAAACACGTCTATGAATGCTCGATTTATTCGACATGTCGGAAGCCTGCTGGCAGTTGGTGTGCTGGCGGGTTGCGCCGCGCCGGGTTCGGGCGATGTCGCAGCCAATCCTCAGAAGACAGACTCTCTGAGCACGAGCAGTGCCCGCTCGACGGCGCCGCTCGCGTTCGATTCGCACCTTTCCGCGCTTCCGGCCGACAAGCCGAACCAGGCTCAATCGCTTTCGAGCGCCGAGCCGATCACGACCGGTCCCGACGCGGGCAGCTTCGAACAGAAGGGTAAGGCGTCGTGGTACGGCCGCATGTTCCATGGCCGCAAGACCGCGAGCGGCGAAAAGTTCAACATGAACGCGATGACCGCGGCTCACCGCACGTTGCCGCTCGCGTCGTGGGTGCGCGTGACGAACGAGTCCAACCACAAGACGGTGGTCGTGAAGATCAACGACCGTGGACCGTATGTGCGCGGACGCGTGATCGACTTGTCGTACGCCGCCGCGGCGGTGCTCGGCATGCGCGGCGCAGGCACGCAGAAGGTGAAGATCGAAGGTCTCACGCAGCAGGAAGCGCGTGCGGCGCGCGAAGAGCAGGCGCAAGCGCTTGCCGACGACAGCGTCAACTGATCCGACATCGCCCCTTGCAGCACCCGAACGGGCCGTCTCGCGACGGCCCGTTTTCTATTCCGCTTCGCTTTCGTCGCGCTTCGAGAGCTTGAGCGCGCGTTCGTACAACGCGTTGCGCGATGCGCCCGTCAACGTCGCGGCGATGCGCGCCGCACTCTTCACCGACAACTCCTCCAGCAGCGTCGCGAGCAGCGCATCGTGGGCGTCGTCGGCATCCTGCGTTTCGGGCGCGCCTTCCACCACCAGAACGAATTCCCCGCGCTGACGATTCGCGTCGGCTTCGAGCCACGCTGGCCCTTCGGCCAGGGTGCATCGATGCAGGCTCTCATGTAACTTCGTCAGCTCACGGGCGATCAGCAACTGCCGTTCGCCGCCGAATGCCTCGCCGAGCGCACGCGTCGTTTCGACGATGCGATGCGGCGCTTCGTAGAACACCAACGCCATCGGATGGTTCGCGAGCGTGCGCAATTGCGTGGCGCGCTGCTTCGACTTCGTCGGCAGGAAGCCGAAGAACGAGAAGCCGCGCACCCACGCGCCCGCTGCGGAAAGCGCTGTCGTGAGCGCGCTCGGGCCCGGCAGCGGAATGACGGGCAGTCCGGCTTCGCGCACTGCATCGACGAGACGCGCGCCGGGATCGGAAATGCCGGGCGTGCCGGCGTCGGATACGCACGCGATGCGCTCGCCGTTTCTGAGATGCTCGATCACCCGTTCGGCGGCGCTGCGCTCGTTGTGCTCGTGCACGGCGATCGACGGCTTCGAGATGCCGTAGCGCGCGAGCAGTTGCGCGGTGTTGCGCGTGTCCTCGGCGGCGATGCGATCCGCGAGCTGCAACACGTGCAGCGCGCGCACGGTGATGTCGGCCGCGTTGCCGATGGGCGTCGCGACGACGTAGAGCGCGCTCGTCGGATAGTGCTGCCCGGCGGCGAGTTCGGAGATCTGAAGCATGAGCGCGGGCGTCGAAGGAAAGGACGTCATTTTGCCACGCGCGATCCGCATGGCTCGTCGACAACTTTTATGGAGGAGCCTTGTCCAAAACGCTCGGCGATGTTTTCGAGTCGCATGCGCTCGAGTTTCTGCAGCGACAGCGGATGCGCCTCGTCGCGCGCAACGTGACATGCCGGGGCGGCGAGATCGATCTCGTGATGCTCGATGAACGCGGCGCGCTCGTGTTCGTCGAAATTCGGGCGAGGAAGAGCAGGCGTTACGCGAACGCCGTTGCGAGTGTGGACGCGAGAAAGCGTGCGCGCCTCGTGCATGCCGCGCAGCATTTTCTCGCGAGCTGGCGCGGTGCGTTGCCGGCGTGCCGCTTTGATGTCGTCGCGTTCGATGCGGGCCGCGTGCACTGGCTGCGCGATGCGTTTCGCGCCGACGAAGCATGAGCGAGGTTCGCTGCATGATGCATGCGGTAAACTGCGCAACAACCGACGCTTTGAGCGTTCAAGCCACGTATTGCCGCGCGCCGCGGCCGATGAGCGAGAGTCGATGTCAGTCGAACGTATTCAACAGCACTTCCGCGACAGCGCGGCACTCAAACTCGAAGCACTCGACGCGCTGGCGGTTCCGATCGCGGCCGCCATCGATACGCTGTTCGGCGCACTCGCCAACGGCAACAAGATTCTCGTGTGCGGCAATGGCGGCTCCGCTGCCGATGCGCAGCGCTTCGCCGCGCAGCTGATCGGCCGCTTCGAGCGCGAGCGCCCGGGCTTGCCGGCCATCGCGTTGACGACCGATACATCGATTCTCACGGCCATCGGCAACGACTATGCGTTCGAACAGATCTTCTCGAACCAGGTCCGCGCGCTCGGTCAGTCGGGCGATGTGCTGCTCGCGATCAGCACGTCGGGGAATTCGGTCAACGTGCTCGCGGCGATTCAGGAAGCGCACGAGCGCGAGATGATCGTGATCGCGCTGTCGGGCAAGGGCGGCGGCGCGATGTCCGACGTACTCGCCGAAACCGACATTCACATCTGCGTGCCGTCCGATCGAACGGCGCGCATCCAGGAAGTCCATCTGCTGACCATTCACTGTCTGTGCGACGGCATCGATGCGATGCTGCTCGGAGACGACTGAAACTGAAAAGGGGAACGGAGTTGACGAACAAGACACGCGTCAAGGCGACGCTGGCCCAGGCCACGCTCGTGGTGAGCATGTTGTCCGGAGTCGCATTGACGTTGCAGGGCTGCGCCCTCGCGGTCGTCGGCGCGGCGGCCGGCGGCACGTTGATCGCCACGGATCGCCGCACGCTCGGTGCGCAGACCGAAGACCGCGAGATTCAGGTGAAGGCGCTTTCGCGGATCAACGAGAACCTGCCCGATACGGCGCATGTCAACGTGACCGTGTTCAACCGGCGCGTGCTGCTGACTGGCGAGGTGCCTGACGAAGCGTCGAAGCAGAAGGCCGAGGCCGTCGTGCGCGACATCAATAACGTGGGCAGCATCGTCAACGAACTGTCGATTCAGGGCGCGAGTTCGATCTCCTCGCGCGCGAACGACTCCTATCTCGAGACTCGCGTGAAGACCGCGATGGTCGGCGAGAAGGATTTGCGTGCGAACTACTACAAGGTGGTGTGCGAGCGCAGCGTCGTTTATCTGATGGGACTTGTCACGACGGACGAAGGTGCGCATGGCGCGGATGTCGCCGCGCGCGTGCCGGGCGTGGAGCAGGTTGTGAAGGTGTACCAGTACATCAAGCCTGAAGAAGCGCAGGCGCTGGAAGCGGCGGCCGCATCCGATGCGAGCGCGGTCTCCGCGTCGAACCCGCCCGCGCCTGCTGATGCGACGGTCGGCACGGTGCCTGATTCGGGCGTGACGTCGCGTCCGCTCGATTCGCAGTCGCCCGCACCCGTGAAGAACTCGGATGTGCATCCGGGCAATCCCAATCCGGTTCCGGCGACGAAATGAGCATGGCGCGTTTGATTTGCGGCGCGGTGTTGATCGCCGCGTCTTTCGGTGTGGTCGCGGCAGAGCAGGCCGGGTCATCCGCGAATGCGATGGCGATCGCGCGAAGCAATGCGTGCATGGGCTGTCACGCGATCGATCGAAAGCTCGTGGGACCGTCGTTTCAGCAAGTCGCCGAGAAGTATAAGGGCGATCCGCAAGCGAGCGCGAAGCTTGAAAAGAAGGTGAAGAGCGGTGGCGCGGGCGTGTGGGGTTCCATTCCGATGCCCTCCCATCCCAGGATGAGCGATGCGGATATCAAGGTCGTTGTCGGGTGGATTTTGGCGGGGGCGCCGTTGAAGTAGTGCTGCGGCGAATCGTCGGAGGCTTGCCTGCAGGCGATTTCGCTGTGATACAATTTCGGTTCGTTGGGGGGGTAGCTCAGCTGGGAGAGCGTCGCGTTCGCAATGCGAAGGTCGGGAGTTCGATCCTCCTCCTCTCCACCACGAATTTGCTTTAGAAACAACGCACTACGTCTTGCGATGTAGTGCGTTGTTTTGCGTTCTGAAGCAAGTTTTTGCACACTAGGTGTGGCGGATTTGTGGCGATGACGGGTTGCGCGAGCTGTCGAGCTACATGTGTAAAAAAAATCCGTGTGAATTACCGGGACCGGCATGGACGTAGACGGGAAGCTTGCATGCATTAGCAAACCACCGCCGTCATGTGCGAAGTCGTGCATGGCGCTACAAGGTCCAAGCCATGCAAGCGCTTCTTACCGTCGATCAGCTATCCATCTACCTGCACAAGTCCGTCGCGAGCATTCGGAGTGACGCCTCGCGCAACCCTCAAGCGCTTCCTCCCATATGTCGACTACCCGGTACAAAGCGCTTGCTTTGGCGTATAGAAGACGTCGAGCAGTGGCTGCTTGAGCACGTCGCGTCTGAGCTCACGGTCGCGAGTCATTCGGCAGTAGCTCCTCTGAAGCGACGCGGCCGACCTACCAAAGCGGAGCAGATCGCCAGGCAGCGCGGGGGCAAACCCGCTGAGAATGTTCGAGCTGGTGCGGCCAAGCTGTGAAACCGTACTCCAGCAGGAGTCGCGCGATGAAGGCCGGACCACTCGTCGACGCGAATCCAGTCACGGCAGATTTCTTTCCTGCGTACCTACACGACTACGCTTTCAAGTGTGACGCAGCGAGCATGGAATTGCCGATATTCTCACTGTCGACCAAGCCCGACATATCGATCTCGAAATGGGAGAGTCAAGATGGGATGAGACGGATTACGGTCAAGTCAAGCATGCTCGGGCGCGCCACGCTGCATGACAAGGACGTACTCATCTTCGTCGCTTCCCAGTTTGTCGCGGGCGTAGACCGCGGTCTGCCGGAGACGAATACCAGAACGGTACGATTCAGGGCATATGACTATCTAATTGCGACTGGACGTGGCGTGAGCGGTGCAGAGTACAACGCACTTAGGTCATCGCTCGAAAGGCTGCACGGGACGATTCTGACGACCAACGTCTGTACAGGCGGAACTCGGATCGACGAGGGGTTTAACCTTATTCAGCGCTATAGGATGGTAACGAACGAAGAAGGCCCTTCACGATCGGGTTTTGTGGAGGTGGAGCTGTCTACGTGGTTCTACCGCGCCTTATGCGCATTCGAGGTCTTCACTCTTAACGACGCTTATTTTCGATTGAGGAAACCGTTGGAACGGCGTTTATACGAACTGGCGCGCAAGCATTGCGGGCATCAGGCATTGGCGCGAATCGGGCTAGAACTGCTTCGTCAGAAGGCAGGAAGCAAGGCGACGCTGAAGGAGTTTCGCCGAATGGTGCGGGCCATCGCAAGTGCGGACCACCTGCCCGACTACAAAATTCTCCTCGGCGAGAAAGACATTGTCACTTTCTACACAAGGAATACGGCAAGGCTCTTACAGAGCTTGCCCGGACCGAACCTATCAGCTGGTGCCTAGTTTCTATAACGTGTTTTCACCCACCGCCCTCGAATAGCCAATGGTCTGGCGCGTGGTTTCACCCACCAAAACCTGTGGATAGGTACGTGTTTTCGCCCACCGGCCCTACGTGGTATCAACCACCAACAGTTATCGCGACGCTAGGCAGGGCGGGGTTCTCGCGATGGTGGAGCAGGGCATAACGCGCGCGCGCGGTTTGTTAACTATTAAAACCTTTAACGTGAATTGTCTTGTGAATCGGTGGATAACTGCGGCGCTCAATCTATGCGCAGCAACTCCGCACGGGCATCAGCCGAACAAAGAGATTCTGGATTGCGTGCATATTCAGCGAAGTCTTCAGCGCCAACGGACTTCCTGTATTCCACGTCGGTCTGTAAACGGCGTACCTCTGCATTGAAGAGCTCGTTCGATATGCTTTCGTAGACATCGATCGTGGCTCGGTGAAGATTGAATTTTTTGAGCTGCATTGCGATCGCTTGATCATTAAGGCACATTTGGACACACCGATACGCTCCCACACCATCTACTTTGCAAAGCCTACTTATTGCGCCATGAATGCGGTGAAACGCTATCGCTTCGGACAGGCAATTGATTGTTAGCTCTTGCCCAAACCGTTTGTATAGAAGAAGTGAACACTCGAAATTTTCTAGCGATTCTTCAAACGAAAGGCTGGCATCGGCGAACATTTCGAGATCGTCCGGGTTAAAAGCAGAGACATCGGCAGGTCGTTTCGGATCCGGGAATTCGTACGCATGTACTTCTACGCGACATACCGACCAGAGGTCATCTATGTCGCCCCATAACGCCTCAAAAAGACGTTCTGGGCCGTCAGAGAAGATCCGTCGAGCGTCGGGAAACAAACGCTGGAGGTTCGACAGCGACCGCTCAGATAGTGGTTGGGCTCCGCTCACAATCCGATACCACTTCTTCGAGTCCTGAGTCTCTGCAATCTGCGTTGCGATATCGGATATCAATTCCGGGCCTGTCGTTCGCGACCAACCTTCGGTCGACAAATCAAACCACTTCGCAAATTGATTTGCGTTGACTGCCCCAACTCGGGCCATCAAATTGTGCATCACCACTATTGTTCGAATGCGCCGACGTCTCAGTAGCTCTACTGGAGACTTGCTTCCTGTACCGATATCCATTGATTGATCGCAATGTGTCAAAAATTGTTCGTATTTTTACCGCGAATTGTTTGTTTTGAAAAGTCAAAATTGAAATTCCAAAATCAGATCGGAAGTCAAAAGTGGATGAAATGAGTCTGTCGGAGAGAATCGCCGCCATGGTTTTGGCGGAACCTGGCCGCTCACCGGGCCCTGCCAATCGTGCAACGTTTCTTTCTATGCGGAGCGAGGTGCAAGTTGCACTTAGCCAAGGCTGGTCAGTCTTGGCGATATATAAGTCGCTGAAGGCTGATGGTGTGATCTCCTTTGGTTATCAAGCCTTTCGTCGATACGTGAATGAGTTGGTTCTGCGAAGAACATGATCAACGATCAAGATCAATTTGCGGAAATGTCGAACAAGCACCGTGCAATAGTCGTTCAGTCGCGAAAAAAAGCGTTCAATTTGCGAGCAACGCTGCAATGATCATGGCGTTGATCGGTTTTGTCTTGATTATTTCCACAACTTTCGCTGAAACGTACTGCGAATTTTCCGGGCAAGATAGGTGAAGTAGGCCCACCCGCAAGCGGGCGGACCTTCTTCACTTTTCCTTATTCGCGCTCCGCGCTCAACGGAATCGTGCTAAGGCGAATGGTCACCTCGTGGTGACGACGGCCCGACCAGAGGGCGCATACCGAATGAACGCCAGAATGGATAAGGAAGTGAAGGCCACCCGAAAAGGTTCTACGCCAATCAAAGTGTGGTGTTTGCCGGAGGAGAAGGCGAGCATTGAAGAGAACGCGCGTAAGGCAGGAATGAGTGTTTCGATGTACCTGCGTAACGTCGGAATGGGCTACCGCATCAAGGGAGTCATCGATGCAGAGCTAGTGCTAAAGCTCGCCAAAATTAATGGAGATCAAGGGCGGCTTGGTGGCTTATTAAAGCTGTGGCTGACAAATAGTGAAAAACTTAGCTCGCAGGATCCTGAGCAAATGCGCAGGGTTATTCATGGCGTGCTCGAACGGATTGTTACGATGCAAATAGCAATGCTCGATCTCGTTAAAAAACCAGCTGCCCGGTAGCCCATCTTCAGTCGTCATCGTCATGCTTTTCCAATAAGTGGCTACTAATTTAACCGCTTCCAATGAAAGCGATTAACGCCGGCTATTCCGGTCGCCTGAAGTTGCCGCCATTCGCGGACTGCAAAAGAAGAGCGTATTGACTCTTCGGCTCTCCGACGGTGTCTTCAAACGACCGTCAGATCTCGCCGCTAAATTTTCAGTCCAGTGCTCTTGCCTGCTCGCCGGGAACGGTCCAGTGTTCCGAATGTGCGGTTGCCGTTATCGCCCGAAGCTGGCGCGCTAGGCGGATTTAGCGGCTAAATTTCGCTCTTGAACGAGGACATGTCGAGCTTTGTGACGATGCGGACTGGTGTGTATAACTCGCCGACGAAGAATATGCAGCAGATGAGTACGACGGTGAATACGTGGTAAAGGAGAATAAATGAGCGGAGACAGGATAGTTGAGCAGAGCGAGGGCGGATGTACAACGCCGTGGAAGACGTACTACGAGCTGTTTGATGACGAGGTGTTGAACGTCGAAATCCAGGGGGTTGATTTCGAGGTGTTGGTGGTTCGACAGAAGGCTTCGATTCTATTGCGGTTGCCGCGCGAGTTGGCTCGGCAACTCGGGTTCCGCGTGGGGGAGAGGTTCTGGGAGGAAGGCCCTGACGGTATCCCAGACAGCGCATAGGTCATCTGTCACAAGCGCTGTTGACAAACGAGGGACAGGACAGAACGTCTATTCGGTTTGGGTCAACGTATTCCCGACCATCAAGAATGTCTTGATGCTTTTGAAGAACGTCACTATGTTTTCCTAAAAACGCGGGGGATTGCATGAAGGATGTGACAGATCGTAGGACATTTGAGTTGCCGGCGTTCTCGGATCAGACACTGGTAACGCAGCGGGTAGCGTCGGAGCTGCGCGAGGGGGGCCTCTTGACGGCCTTTGCGTTGGTTCGTGTTCCAGGCGGATGGGTGGTTCGCTTCTTTGGAACTAGAGATCGAGCGGTGGCATTGCGAGCGGTTAAGGATGGGGCCGCTCGTGTGTTTAAGTCGTTGGATGCTGCGGCGTCGGCGGTCGAGGTTGTTGGATTTGAAGTGCCGGCGCTTGGGACCTCGGTTTGATGGGGTGGTCAGGTCGCAAAGCGGCACGTTCGACGCGGAAGCCGCGCCCGTTCGAGCTGGACATTAGAGCCATTCTGCGTGAGCGGCCGTTTGAAGCGGTCTTAGCAGCCGGTCAACCGGCGTATGTGTCGGCTCCGGAAGGGATGGACGGGATTTTGAAGGTGTATCCGAACGGTCGACGGGAGCTGGTGACCTTTGACCTGCAAGGCGAGCATTTGATAGCGGTTTTGCCGAGCCATAAGAGACCGCGGCGCTATTCCATCAAGCCCCGTCTTAAGACACCGCCGAAGGCGGCGGACGGAGGTTTACGGCCCGAAAGAAACAAGCGCTCGGTAGAAGGGGTTGAGAACCCCACCCGACTGCCGAGCGGCGAGCTGGATTAATAACAAGGGATGACCGATGGTGGAGCGGGAAACGCGTAAGCGCGTTCCCCGATTGCTGCGTCCGTCCAGAAAGCCAATGACCCTGTAGACGACTCCTGCCGTTCATCTCCGCTTCGAATCGGCGTATCGACAAGGAGAAGGACGAGCCCCACAGGAGTTGAGTCGATAGCAACCAACCCCGCCCCCGTACTGTCAACGTAGAGGCGGCGGCACGATTTTTCGCACGGCTTGAATCAACAACATCAAGGCGCGGTTGTTTCGGGGCTTTCGACGCTCATCCCGGTCCCGTAAGGGCCTCGAAGCCGTGCCTCGCGGCTTGAGATTGTGCAAGAGGCCCTGAATCTGCGCGCGATGGCATCAATGACAATGGCGCGTAAGGCCGTCAGCTCCCGTTCGTTGACAGTACGGGGGCGCGCGGTTTGTTCAATCCCGCAGACTAGAACGGCGAGTTTGTGCGGAGCTGTAATCGAAGCGATGTGACAGTGGACCGTGCGCAAGCGAGGCCTGACATGAACCCGGAACTAGCTGCCGAACTGGCAGAAGATGCGCAACTGAAGACGGCGATACGCGAATTGCGGAAGCTGAGGAAGGACAGCGAAAAGCTTAATCGTGCGTGGTCGGAAACGTGGGTGGCTCGTCAAAAGTACGAGCGAGACTACGCATTCATGGTCAAGCAACTCCGGGAACGGGAGGACCGTATCATGGACGAGCTCAGGCCCTATCTCGCGAAGATCGAGGAGCTTGAGAAACAAGTAAGGAAGCTGGGCCGAAAAATTCGAAAGCGACACGCCAACAAAGGTCGTCCTGAAGTGGGATAGGTCTTTCAGAGTTAAAGGCCCCCTTGCAGCTCAGCGCTGATATTCCCAGTGCTTCGGTGCTCAAACCTGGCGAAAGCTTGCGACGACAGTCGCGATTCAGAGGCTAAACCTTGCCAATCGAACAGCACACTGCCCCTAAGCTAATATCATGAACGCACCGCTAACGACCTACGGCCGATGCGAAGAAGCTGGCGAACTCTGCAGATTTAGCGGCTAAACTTCATTCAGCCTCGGAGTTGGACCTACTATGAAAGATGACCAATTCAAAGGTCTGCCAGATGATACGGACGAGTGGATTCGTCTTCTGCAATCCGACGATGGCCGTGCAGCGCGCGAGCATCTTGACGCAGGAAGGGCGATTTAATACCGTGATGCGGATACCCCCATCGGGCTGTGTATTAAGAAATATCCGGATGGGCACCGGGAACTTGTAAGATTTTCCGTGGAGCACGGAGAGCAGTTTATCTCCAGCCTCTCGCCATGCGTTCGGCTCGGTCTTCTGGATGGCAAGCTCGATATTCACGATGACTTCAACGACCCCCTGCCGCCTGATCTACTCGACCTATTTGAGAGCGTTGCGAAATCTACAAAAGCAGCTAACGATGCTTTGGATGATGCCCTGGCTTTCATTGATGAGTCAAACGTTCGAATCGAAAGGCTGACGAAGGCCGAATGAACTTAAACGGCTGTCTTCGGGCACCCACACCCGACGCATCGGAGCGGGGCTGAGACCCTGAGCTCTGCCTTGAAAGTGAGTGGGCACGTCAACGTCATCATCTGTTTCAAATACGTTGTCTCTACAGTTTTCTGTTTCGAGACGGGGGTTATTGTGCGCACGTCGTGCGCACACGTGGTTGCTCTATGAGAGGCGCACCTATATATGATAATGTGCTTTATCATATAAAACCGGTGAACGATGCACTGGCTGTGGACATGGGGTGGGGTGTGCTTCGGCTATCGTGAGGGGACAACTTATGGACTCACGGCGGTCGCCATGTGGGCCGCTTTGTCGGCAGCGAGGTGTAGGCGTCGAACGGCGTCTATCTGGGCGAGGTGAGGAACGACAACCGCCCGATCACTAACCGGACGAAGACCGGCTGGCGAAAGAATGGTTTTGCGCGAATCGGAAACCGAGCAGGCTATGCGCGTTACGCAAACTACGCTGGGTACGCGATGTATGCCGGTTCGAGGACTTTCCGGCGCCGGAGGCGTTGCGATGAAGCGTGACATGGATCTGATCCGTGAGCTGATGCTCAAGCTCGAGGCACTACCGATACGACCGAGCGCCGTCGTGCATCTGCCGCCCGATGCGACAGAGGTGCAAGTAGACGGCTATGACACCGATCAGATCGAGTATCACCTGTCACTGATTGAAAGAGCCGGCTTGATTGACACGGGCGGCCTCCGGCCAATGATTGGGATTGGCTTTCGCAGCCTGAGCTGGTCCGGGCACGATTTCCTGGACTCAGTACGCAGCCCTGATGTGTGGGACAAAACCAAGCAGGTCGCGTCTGCCGCAGGTGGATTCACGGTCGAACTGCTTGTGTTTGCCGCGAAGACGTACCCGGAAGGCAAAATTAAGGGGCTGTTCGGTGGCTAGCGCAAACCTTGCCCTTCCAGCGCATCCGATGATGCCGGCGCTAATCACGTCAGCCGGCGACCGGGCCAGCATCCGCTTCCTCGAATTTTTTACGTCGGCGATCCGTAACCCGCACACGCGCCGTGCGTATGCGAGGGCCGCGGGGGATTTTCTGAGCTGGTGTGCCAGCGCCGGCGTGACCTCGATCACCGCCGTGCAGCCGCTGCACGTCGCCGCCTGGATCGAGCTGCAGACCCAAGCGCACGCTGCACCGACCGTCAAGCAACGGTTGGCGGCGATCCGCCACCTGTTTGACTGGCTCGTAACCGGCCAGATCATGCCGCACAACCCGGCCGCATCAGTGCGCGGGCCGAGTCACACCACGAAGCAGGGCAAGACGCCGGTGCTCGAGGCGAGCGAAGCGCGCCAGCTGCTCGACAGCATCGATGTGAGCACGCCGATCGGACTGCGGGACCGGGCGCTGATTGCGCTGATGGTATTTTCGTTCGCGCGCATCGGCGCGGCGCTGGCAATGCGGGTCGAGGACGTCTATATGCAGCAACGGCGGCTTTGGGTGCGCTTGCGCGAAAAGGGCGGCAAGGCCCATGCGATGCCGTGTCATCACACACTGGAGGCGTATCTGCATGCGTACCTGGAAGGCACCGGCCTCGTGGCGGAGCCGAAGGGGCCGCTGTTCCGCACCATCCGGCGTGGCACCGGCGAGCTCGGTGACACCCCGCTGCCGCAGGCGAACGCCTACGCGATGGTGCGGCGCCGCGCGCTGGCCGCGGGGATCGCGACGGCCATCGGCAACCACACGTTTCGCGCAACCGGCATCACCGCCTACCTGAAGAACGGTGGGACGCTTGAGAACGCGGCAGCGATGGCCAATCACGCGTCGACGCGCACCACCCAGCTGTATGATCGCCGGGGCGACGACGTCAGCCTGGACGAGGTAGAGCGGATCAGAGTTTGAGGAGCAACGTTAAGCTACACTTTCGGCCGGCGCCGTACTGCCAAACCGATGGACCAATTTCACGCAAACAATATATCTCTGGAAGAACGATTCGATGAGTACGGATTTCCTCGACGCACATCAACGTCACTGGGACGATGCAGAGCATCTGTTAGCGGCGGGGCGTTGGGCTAACGCCGATCACTTGTATGGCTTGTCAGCCGAGTGCGGCCTGAAACGGTTGATGATTGCTTTCGGTATGGAGACTAATACAACCGGTGTTCCCAAAGTCAAGAAAGACAAAGTACACGTCGATGAAGCATGGGACCGTTACGAGAGCTATCGATCAGGACATTGTCTGGGAGCAAACTACCCGCTACCACTGAGCAATGCCTTTGACACTTGGAACGTTTCCCAGCGTTATGATCATCGAATGTATTTTGATCAGGCGGTCGCACAAGCGCATCGTGCAGGAGCGGACACAGTCAAGAACCTGATTTCACAAGCCCAGCAGGCAGGCGTCATATGACTACGTTTGACCAAACACTTCCAATTGTCTCGAATATTTTGGATGGTCATCGAGACGTTCTGGCAGCCCTCACCCCGATTGTTGTTAATCGCGATCTCAACGGGAGAATTCGGTTGATCGTGGGTGAGGAGCTGCGCGACGCCGCTGATGCTACCGCTCCACTCGATGCCATAACGGCTGAATTGGCCGAAAAACTTGGTCCCCATGGGTTCCCTGCTAGACGCGCAGATAGCGTAGGGCCTAAAGCCGATGAACGGCCATACTCGCATCGCCCGACAACCAATCCTGGGCTGTTATTTGAGTCTGATATTGACTCCTTGCTCCGCGGTGTTGCGCACTTTGCGCTCCCCGGCTTCGACGGTGTTCATGTTGTCGACCGCCTCGCTACCGAAACCAATTGGGCATCCATTGCTCCGGTTACTGCCGGCGCACCGCGCATCGCCTTTTTTTCAATCAAAGGCGGTGTTGGGCGATCGACCGCGCTTGCTTCTTCTGCTTGGGCTTTGGCTCAACAAGGGAAGCGAGTCCTGGTCCTCGACCTCGACTTGGAATCTCCAGGTTTATCTTCTTCTTTGCTACCAGACGATCGACGACCCACTTATGGCATCGCTGATTGGTTGGTCGAAGATTTAGTTGGAAATGGCGACCAAGTATTTGACTCGATGGTGGCGACGAGTACGTTATCGCACGACGGCGAAATTTATGTAGTTCCTGCTCATGGTCTAGATCCAGGGGAGTATATAGGAAAGCTGGGGCGCGTCTGGATGCCAAAGGTGAGCGCGAACGGCGTGAAAGAAGGGTGGTCAGAACGCCTGCGGCGGTTAATCGATGCACTGGAACAACAGTGGCAACCAGACGTCATCTTGATCGATTCGCGTGCCGGTATTGACGAAATCGCGTCGGCCTGTGTGACCGATCTCGGCGCCAACCTCGTGCTTCTTTTCGCCATTGACGGCGAACAGACATGGTCCGGCTACCGAATCTTGTTTCGCCATTGGCGCACCGCTGGCGTGGCGCGAGACATTCGAGAGCGCCTGCAACTTGTGGGTGCAATGATTCCAGAAGTGGAGAGCGCAGACTATTTCAAGGGCCTCTGTGAGCGAGGGTGGAATGTGTTCGCAGAAGAGCTCTATGACGACGTGCCCGCCGGGGTAGCTGCGGACGACCTATGGAGTTTTGCCGAGTCGGACGATACTGCCCCGCACTATCCTTGGCCGATCCGCTGGCATCGAGGTTTCGCAGCGCTGCGTTCATTGCATACGCGCATCGAGACGGTCGACCCCCAAGAGGTTACAGCGGTGTTCGGGCATCTTCTCGTTGAGCTAGCGGTTTTGACTGATGCCGATGAGGGATTGAGACATGATGAGTGACGTTCAAGCAACACGTCAGGCCATTGTTGAGGCATTGCCGCTCACGACGTCAAACCACGGGGAAGAGCCTAACCACCGCTTTGTATATGTGCCTCCTGCGCACATCAAGGCGCTTCGCTTGGAATGCAATTTGGTGGTTGGCGCTCGTGGGGTAGGTAAGTCGTTTTGGACAGCAGCACTGAGTTCTCAGGTACTACGTACGTCATTGGGGCAATCGATTCGCGATCTAGAACGCACTGATGTGCATATCGGTTTTGCAGTTTCGCCGGATATTGACTCCTTTCCGACGGACGACGTGTTCGCACATCTGATGCTGAATGGAGCCTCTCCCTACGATGTCTGGCGTGCAGTAGTCGTTCGTTGGATCGCGAAAGCGATTGATGAGACTGTCCCAGTGAACGACTGGAGTACCACGGTCAATTGGGTCAAAGAGAACCCCGAGCCTCTAGCCCGTCTCGTGCATCGCACCAACCAAAAACTTCTCGAAGATAATCGCTATGCGATGATTGTCTTCGACGCCCTTGATCGCACAAGCAACGATTGGCGGACGATGGATGGAATCGTGCGGGACTTACTGAGGGTCGTACTTTGGTTGAAGTCGTATCCACGACTACATGCCAAAGTGTTCCTTCGTGAAGATCAGTTTGATCGCACAATCACAGACTTCCCGGATGCGTCGAAGCTCTTGTCTACCAAGGCCGATCTGACGTGGGCCTCACACGATTTGCATGGTTTGCTCTGGCAAATGTTTTGCAATGCCCAAGACGGCCATGGGACTATCCTGCGCGAAAAATATCGAAAAGTAGTTGGAGTTCTTCCGTCGGAACGCGACGGCGTTTTCCAACTTTCCGAGGAGGTGAAACGTGATGGTCCCAAACTACGGGGGCTGTTTGAGGAGATTGCAGGGCCTTGGATGGGGCGCGATCGCCGTCGCGGGATTCCCTATGTTTGGTCCGTGAGTCATTTGGCTGATGGTTTAGGACGTACGTCCCCCCGCTCGTTTCTGGCAGCCATTCGCGCTGCTGGCGACGATTCAATCGATAAGTATCCTGACTACACTTTTGCGCTCCACTACGAAAGCATCAAACGTGGAGTGCAGAAAGCTTCAGAAATCAGAGTTGCAGAAATGGCCGAGGACTACCCTTGGGTAACCCGAGTTATGGATCCGTTGCGCGGGTTGACAGTGCCATCGAATTTTTCCCTTATCGAGGAGCGATGGAAGGACGGTATATCTGATGTACTAGGAACCGCATCTATCGACCGTCTTCCCCCACAACATGCTGCACGCGGATGGCGTGGTGTGCGGAACGATTTGGAACGCCTTGGAATTTTCGAAACGATGAAAGATGATCGAGTAAACCTACCCGATTTATATCGGGTAGGGTTTGGCCTAGGCCGCCGTGGGGGCATTCTGCCGCTTAAGTGAGCGCGATAGCTCTGTGGCGGGCGCGTACGATATCGATGACCGACTTAGGAATAGCAGTCGCAGAGAGGAAAGCGCGGCGCGCGAGCTCCGAAGAGGTGGCCCGCCGCGCCCGTACTTTTATTTCTTCTTCGGCTTGCTTGACGTCGCGTCCTTGCGCTGAGCGAGATCCGACGCGGCGACCTCCTTCTCGCTCTTGTCGACTTCGGTTCCCTCAATGCTTGCCTGCGGGAGACGCGGGCTTCTTTCCCGTTGCCACGGTCACTTCACGTTTTGGCTTGAAACGGGGGCGACAAGATTGTGCAATTCCCGTAGAAAGCGTGCAGACCGCTACGCCAAGAAAACGGTGGTTTTCTGAGGACGGCCAAGATGTCGTTTGGTCAGCTCGTTACGGCCCTTTCGTCTGTTAAAATTTCCATCAATTAATCAGCGTCCGGCAACTGTTAATGAATCAACGGATAGGCTATGCCGTGTTCCTGCAGATGACCAAAACTTGAGCCTGCAACTGACCTAGTGCAGATCGTGGCCGATCTGGAAAGCTCCGGTGTCGGCTTTGAGCGCCTGACTGAGAAAATCGAACAAACAAACAGTGCGGCGGGCAAACTTGGGGAGATGCAGGTGCGTGAGATTAAGGTGCGACATCGCGACCCAAGCATCAAGGTGACGGACGTGGCACGTCGCGATGGGCTATCGAGAACCACCCTCTATAAGCATGTCGTGGTCGTCGCCTGGCGTCACCCGTAAACATTGCGGCTGAGATTCCACGATCAAACTAATCCGATATTTGGCCAAGTTGGTACAGCCAACTCGTACGCGGTTTTGAACGGCATTCTGAGTTGCTCAACATTGTCATGGGGTGCCATGACTAGGGGAAGGTAGATGAATGTATTCGACCTCGATGCGGACCTGCTGAGCCGCTACGAAGCTTTCGCTCGCTCGTTCACTATGATCCGGGCGCAAGATATTCGCGCGCAGGTCGAAGCGATCTATCGCAGCGGGAAGTTCTGGCCCGAGCCGTTAATTGGAGTGAATCCGCATTTCGAGCCCGGCCGTGCGCTGGTGGATCTGGTGGAAGAGGGTGTAGTCGACCCGGACTTGCCTAAGGTCTTTGCCTTCGGCAAAGATCGCTCGGCGATCAGCCTGCACCGCCACCAGGACCAGTCGCTATCGAAGGCGCTGCAGGGGCGTAACTACATCGTCACCACCGGCACTGGCTCAGGCAAGTCGCTGTGCTTCTTCGTGCCGATCATCGACCGCATCCTTAAGGCGAAGCGCGCCGGCGCCGCGCCGAGTACCCGCGCGATCGTGATCTATCCGATGAACGCACTGGCCAATTCCCAGCGCGAGGAACTCGAGAAATTCATTGAAGGCTGCGGCATCGATCCACATCTCAAGCCGACCTTCGAGCGCTACACCGGCCAGGAGAGCGACGCCGAACGCAAGCGCATCGCCGCGGCCAAGCCCGACATTATCCTGACCAACTTCATGATGCTCGAACTGCTGATGACCCGGCAGGACGGAGTCGACCAGGAAGTCGTCGCTAGCATGGAGGGGCTGGAGTTCCTCGTGCTTGACGAGCTGCATACCTATCGCGGGCGGCAGGGGGCCGACGTCGCAATGCTGGTGCGGCGTGTACGCGAGCGTCTGGGCGCGCAGGACATGCTGTGTATCGGCACCTCGGCGACGATGGCCTCGGGCGACGAAGATGCTGGGCGCAGGGCGGTGGCGAAGGTCGGCACGACACTGTTCGGTAGCCCGGTCCATGAGGACGACGTCATCACCGAGAGTCTGTCGCGCTGTACCGAGGGCGTGGCGCGGCCTGAGGCTCTCAACGCAGCGGTGCTGCAGCCTGAGCCGGTGCCGGCCGACTACGAAGCGTTCCGCCGCGATCCGTTGGCGGTGTGGATCGAGATGCACATCGGCCTTGACGAGCAGGAAGCCCGCCGCCGTCGCAAGCCGCAGACGCTGACCGATGCAGCGGCAACGCTGGCGGACCATACCGGCCTCGACGCCGCGCTCTGCCGAAAGGCGCTGGAATTGCGCCTCATTGCGATGAGCGAGTGCAAGGACGAGCGCGACCAAGCGTTCATGGCCTTCAAGCTGCATCGCTTCCTTTCTGGTGCGGGCCATGCTCATGCCACCTTGCAGCCCGCCGGAGCCCGCCGCGTCGCGTTGGCCGCTGAGAAGTACGACCGCGAGGATCGTGCGGCACGCCTGTACCCGGTGTTCTTTTGCCGCGAGTGCGGACACGAGGCGCATTCAGTTTCGATCGACCACGAGGGCACCGTGGTCGCCCGCCCAATCGACCAGACCCCGAGCGACGGCATCGACAGCGACGGATGGCAGCATGGCTTCCTAGTGCCTGACGCTGATGGCGCGCTGGCGTTTGCGGGCGATCCCGGGGATTATCCCGACGACTGGTTGGAACTGACCAAGGCCGGCGACCCGCGCCTGAAGTCGAGCCATCGCGGTAAGCACGACGGCCGCATGATGCTGCTCGGTGCTGATGGGCGCGGGAACCTGGACGGGGTGCGGGCCTGGTTCTTCCCTGGCAAGTTCCGCTTCTGCCCGCATTGCCGCAACCAGCCTCCGCCGCAGGCGCGCGACATCAACAAGCTGGCAGGCCTCTCGGCAGAGGGGCGCAGTTCGGCAACGACGCTCATCACCGCCACCACGCTCGACTGGATGGAGCGCGGACAGGTCCCCGCCGAGAAGGCGCGGCGCAAGCTGCTGGGCTTTACCGACAATCGGCAGGACGCGGCGCTTCAGTCGGGCCATTTCAATGACTTCATCTTTGTCACCCTGCTGCGTGGGGCAATGCTGCGGGCGGTGCGCGCTGCCGGGGACGGGGGCCTCGGGCACGAGCAGTTCGGTGACGCATTGCGGCGCGCGCTCGGCTTCGATCCCGAGGACAAGGGCCGTCGCGCGGCCTGGATGTTGGACGAGAACCCCAAGGGCTTTGCTGCGCTTGACGACGCGAAGACTGCGATCAACCGCGTGCTCGCCCACCGCCTTTGGAACGATTTGCGCCGGGGCTGGCGCTTCACCAACCCTAACCTCGACCAGCTCGAACTAATCCGCGTCGACTATCCTGGCGTCGCTATGTTGGCGCAGGATGAGGAAAGCTGCAGCGGCGAGGATCAGGATCAGGAGAGCCTGACCGACGCGCAGCGCCGGGGCTTCGCGATCCTCTCGGCGATTCCGGCCGACACGCGGCGGGCGATGTTCCGCGACTTATTCGACACCATGCGCCAAGGGCTAGCGGTGGCGGTCGATGCGCTCGATCCGGTGGAATTGGAGCAGGTCGGCCAGAAGTCGCGCAGCGTGCTCAAGGATCCTTGGGCGATCAGCGCCGAGGAGCAGTACAAGGATCTCAATTTCCTCAACACGCTGGTCGTCGGCCTACAGGCGGGTAAGCATGACCGCGTGGTGCGCGTATCGGCCCGTAGCGGGCTGGCGCGCCGACTGGTCAAGGCGGCGGGCGTGGAGATTCACCTCGCCGAGCGCGAACCGCTACTGGAGGCGATGCTGGCGGCTGCGGCGAAGCATCAGGTAGTGCGCCAATTCTCGGTCGGGCCGCTCGCGGGCTGGCGGCTTGCGCCGGGCGCAGTGCGTCTCAGGCCGGGCGAGGACAAGCTCGAGAACGGCAAGGGCAACGCCTTCTTCGCCGGCCTCTATTCTGACATTGCAGCGCGGCTCGGTACGCCGGGCGACCTGCCGATGGCCTTCGAGGCGCGCGAACATACGGCGCAGGTCGACGCGATGCTGCGTGAACTTCGCGAATGCCGCTTCCGCTTCGGGGCTAACGACAAGATCCGCATGGCCGAAATGGCGGGCGAGGCGCGCGTCATCAACGAGAAGCGCGATTTCCTGCCGCTGCTTTACTGTTCGCCGACGATGGAGCTGGGCGTCGACATCTCGCAACTCAATGTCGTGTACTTGCGCAACGCGCCGCCGACTCCGGCTAACTACGCCCAGCGCGCGGGCCGCGCCGGGCGCAGCGGACAGGCGGCGCTGGTCATCACCTACTGCGCCGCGCAAAGCCCGCACGACCAGTATTACTTCGAGCGGCGGATCGACCTCGTCGCCGGCATCGTGAAGGCACCGGCAATCGACCTCGTCAACGCCGACCTCCTTTCCGCCCACGTCCATGCCGAGTGGCTTGCGGCGGCGAAGGAGTCGCTGGGCAAGTCGATCCCTGACAACCTTGACATGGACGCCGAGGGCCTGCCGGTGAAGCGTACCACACTCGCCGCCTTCGCCACGGCGACGGCAGACGCGGCAGCTCAGGCGCGGGCAGGGCGCATCGTCGCATCGGCCCTTCCCGCCGAGGGTACGGCGCAGATTGGAGATCCCGTCGAATTCGTCGCCGCCCTATGGGGTGAGAGCGCGACGAAATTCGACACCGCTTTCCGACGCTGGCGCGAACTCTACCGCTCCGCCTCCCAGGACCGTGACGAGGCGCATCGCATCGGCCAGCGCACCGGTCTTGGCGCTCAGGAGCGTCGCGAGGCGCGGGCGCGCTATGTCGGTGCGGACAAGCAGGTGGAGCTGCTGGCGTCTGGAGTGTCTTCGCAAAGCTCGGACTTCTATGTCTATCGCTATTTGGCAACCGAGGGGTTCCTCCCAGGCTACAACTTCCCCCGCCTGCCGCTCTACGCCTTCGTAGATGCCGACAAGTCGTCCACCGTGCTGCAGCGCCCGCGCTTCTTGGCAATCGCGGAGTTTGGGCCGAACAGCCTCGTCTACCACGAGGGCAAGGCGTATCGCTGCAATCGCGCGAAATTGCCCTCCGGGTCCCGTAACGAGAACAACGCGCTCGTCACGCGCACGCTGAAATGCTGCCAGTCCTGCGGTGCTGCGCACGAGAGCGAGACCCAGGAGCGCTGCGTGGTCTGCAACGATGCACTGACTGATGAAGGGAGGCTTTCGAAGCTCTACCGCATCGAGAACGTCGACGCCGTGCCGGGAGCGCGGATTACCGCCAACGACGAGGACCGGCAGCGGCGCGGCTTCGACTTGCGCACGATCTTTGAGTGGGATCCGCGGCGGCAGGAAGACCTGCTGCTCAAGGCCAACGCAAGCCCGCTGGCGGTGCTGTGCTACGGCCCGCAGACGAAGCTCTCGCGCGTCAACCTGGGCCTGCGGCGGCGCAAGGAGAAGGCGCATACGGGCTTCGACATCGATACGCTGACTGGTCGCTGGCTCAAGGATCCCGAGGCGGACGACGATCAGGGTGAAGACCCCAAGGTCGCGCGCCGCCAGTCCATCGTGCCCGTGGTGGAGGACACCAAAAACACCCTGCTGGTGCGCTTCGACCAGGGCCTTGGCCTCTCCACCGCGCAGATGGCGACGCTCCAGCACGCGCTGATCCGCGCCATCGAGGCCGAGCATGTGCTGGAGACGGGCGAATTGCTTGGCGAGCCGCTGCCTACGCGCGAGGATCGCAAGGCGATCCTGCTCTATGAAGCGACCGAGGGGGGCGCGGGCGTGCTTAAGCGGCTGATGGATGGCCCGGAACGCTGGCATCGCATCGCCGAAGTGGCGCTGGACCTCATGCACTTTAAGCGGGGTGAGGATGGTCACCTGCACGATTCGGAAGATGCCTGCGTCGCTGGGTGCTACCGCTGCCTGCTGTCCTACTATAACCAGCCCGACCACGAGATGATCGACCGCGAGGACGAGAAGGTGCGCGAAGTGATCGAGCGCATGGCGCGCTGCGAGCGCGACCGTCCGGCCGATGGTGCTGCGACCGACGACGATCCGTGGCTGGTGGCGCTTGCCCTCTGGAACGCGCCCGCGCCACGATCCGAGATCGTCGCCGGCGCCGCCTGGCCGCTGTGCTGGCCGGACCTGCTGGTCATGGCCGTCGCCGGAACGCCGCCGCCTGAACTCGTCGCCCGCTGCGTGGCGATCGGGCGCGACCTCATCGAACTGCCGGAACTGCCCGGCGAAACCATGCCGCCCGCGTTGGCGGCGGCGCTTGGAGTGTCCGCATGAATGCCCCCCTCTCGACCGGCCAGTTTCAGACCGGCGATCTCGTAAAGGCCCGCGAGCGTGAGTGGATCGTGATCGGCAAGCCTGGCGAGGGCCTGATGCGGGTGCGCCCGCTGTCCGGTTCGGAGGAGGATGCCATCGTCATCGCCACCGCGCTGGAACGGACCCCTATCCAGCCTGCTACTTTCGACCCGCCAAGCTCCGACCAACTCGACACGCAGGACGCGGCGCGTATGCTGGCAGACGCGCTGCGCCTTTCGCTGCGGCGCGGGGCGGGGCCGTTCCGCAGCGCCGCGCATCTCGGCGTCGAACCGCGTGCCTATCAGTTGGTTCCGCTGCTCATGGCGATGCGCCTCGAGGTGAAGCGCCTGCTGATCGCCGACGACGTAGGCATCGGCAAGACCATCGAGGCGGGCATGATCCTGCGCGAGATGCTCGACCGCAGCGAGGTCGACCGCTTCACCGTCCTGTGCCCGCCGCACCTCGTTGACCAGTGGGTGGGGGAGCTGGCAGAGAAGTTCGACATAGATGCCGTTGCTGTCACTTCCGGCCGCGCTCGCTCGCTGGAGCGAGGCCTCGCGCCGGGCGACACTATTTTCGCGGTGCATCCCTTCACTGTCGTTAGCCTCGATTACATCAAGGCCGATAGCCGCCGCGCCAGCTTCGCCCAGACCTGTCCTGAATTCGTCATCGTCGACGAGGCGCATACCTGCGTGGGCGGCAACGAGAACGGGACGCACCAGCGCTTCGCCTTGCTCGAAGCGCTGGCCGAGAAGACTGGGCGGCACCTGCTGTTGCTTACCGCCACCCCGCACAGCGGCAACCAGGATGCCTATGCGCGCCTGCTCAGCCTGTTGCATTCCGATCTTAACGGCAGTCCCGATGCGCCCGACGCCAACGCCGTCGAGCGCTACCGCCGCCGACTCGCCCAACACTTCGTTCAGCGCCGCCGCCCCGACATCGCTGACAAGTGGGGGGAGACTCGCGCCTTTGCTACTCGGATGAAGAAGGACGCGCCCTATGTGCTCGCTGGCGACTTCCAGAACTTCCAAGAGGACGTGCTGGATTACTGTGTCGGCGTTGCCTCTCGCGTAGATGGCGAGAAGGCGCGCCGCCTGGCCTTCTGGGGCACTTTGGCGCTGATGCGCTGTGTCGGCTCCTCACCCGCCGCCGCGCTCAGCGCCCTGCGCAACCGACTCGGCGGCATGGCCGAGCAGGACGCGCTCGAACCCATCCTGTTCGACAGTGATGAGGGCGATTTCGCCGACACCGATCTCGAACCCGCTACCGCCGTCGATACCGAGGAAGCCGCCGAACTGCGCGCCCTGATCGCCAAGGCGGAAAGACTGGTCGCCGGCTTCGACAAGGACCCCAAGCTGCGCGAGCTGACCAGCTGGGTCACCAACTTGACGAAGGAGAAGGGCGCACGCCCAGTCGTCTTCTGTCGCTTCATCAACACCGCCGAGGCCGTCGGCGCGGCGCTGCAGGCGGTATTCAAGAAGCACAAGGTCGAAGTCGTCACCGGCCGCCTCACGCCCGAGGAACGCCGCCTACGCGTCGAGGCACTTGACGACTATCCCGACCGCATCCTCGTCGCTACCGACTGCCTGTCCGAGGGCATCAACCTGCAGCGGATGTTCAACGCCGTGGTCCACTACGACCTCAACTGGAATCCCACCCGCCACCAGCAGCGCGACGGGCGTGTCGACCGCTTCGGCCAGCAGGCGACGGAAGTCTGGTCGCTGATGATGTTCGGCGAGAACTCGATCATTGACGGCGCCGTCATCAAGGTCATCAAGGACAAGATGGAGCGCATCCAGAAGGAAACCGGCGTCGTCGTCCCTGTCCCCGAGGATTCCGCCAGTGTCTCCAACGCGCTGATGCAGGCCATGCTTCTCCATTCCAGCAGGCCCCGCGCGCAAGGCATGTTCGACTTCGGCGACGCTGCCACGAAGCTCGACGACCAATGGAAGAACGCTGAGGAGGACGCCCGCCGCAGCCAGACGCGCTATGCTCAGTCCGCGCTCAAGCCCGAGGAAGTTCTCCCCGAATGGCATCGCCTGCGCGCCCTGCTCGGCGGACCGGAGGAAGTGAGCCGCTTTACCCGCCGCGCGCTGTGGCGCATCGACAAGCCGCTCGGCGAGCAGGGCGCGCACTGGCACGTCCACTACGACGACATGCCCCAGCAGCTGCGCGAGCGGCTCGCGGCGCGCAGGCTCACCGGCACCCGCGCGATCGGCTTCGAGGACAGCCTGCCGCCCGAGGTCGCCCATGTCGGCCGCACCCACCCGCTCGTCGCGCTGTTGGCCGAGACGATGGCCGAGGGCGCGCTCGATCCCGCCTCTGTCGAGGGCAAGGCCGCCCTCGGCCGCGCCGGGGCTTGGCGCACGCGCGCGGTGGATACGCTAACCACCGTCCTGCTGCTCCGCTTGCGCTTCAAACTGACCACCAGCGGCCGCCGCACCCTGTTGGCCGAGGAAGCCACCGCGCTCGCCTTCGGCCCCGCCGTCACCGAGGCCTTCGTGCTGGGCGCGGATGCGCTTGCGCTGCTGGAAGCCGACGCCAGCGGCAATATCGAGCCTTCTGTGATCGCCCGCCAGATCGACGCGGCGCTTGCCCGTCTCGATGGTTACCAATCTGCCATCGCTGCCCACGCTAGGACGCGCGCAGCTCAATTGTCCGAGGATCACGACCGCGTGAAGACTGCAACCCGAGGCGAAGGCGCTACCACCGATGTGGAGCCCGTACTGCCTGCCGACGTCATAGGCCTCTACGTCCTCGTACCGGAGGCGAACTGATGGCGCGCCTTTCCCGCGCCGCCGAGCTTGGCCTCGACGCCGTCACGATCGAGGGCGGCTTGATCGCCCCCGAGCAGGTGCAGAAAATCGCCGCTGCCCCCGCCACGCCCAAGCTCGCCGCCAGCTATGACTGTCCCCGAGGCACCAGCCTGAACGACGAGATTGCGCGCTACTTCCGCATCGGCCAGGCGCTCTGGTCAGACTACGGGAGGATCGAGCACAAGACCGTCACGCACACCGCTCGGTTCGCGCACGACCTGCTTTCGCAGTGCTTTGGCTTCGATGACCTCGCCGGCCCGGTGGATCACGCCGAGGGCAACCGTCGCTACCGCCTTGCCTGGGAGGCCAGGGAGGGCCGCGTCCCCATCGTTGTGGCAGCGCCTGCTGTAGGCCGTGAGACGTTCAACCTCTCCGCGCCCGAGTTCGGCGACGGTGCGGGCGGTGGCCGCCTCAAACGTAGTCCTGTCTCATTGCTGCAGGACTGGCTCAACAGTGCCGACGAGGCACTGTGGGGACTCGTCTTCGCGGGTGACAAGGTGCGCCTGATGCGAGACAACGCCAGCCTCACCCGCCCCGCATGGATCGAGGCAGACCTCGGCGCTATCTTCCGTGAGGAGATGTTCGCCGACTTCACCGCTTGGTGGCTGCTCACCCACGTCACCCGCTTCGGCGCGGCGGGGGCGCCGCCGTCCGACTGCGCGCTCGAAGAATGGCGCACCGAGGGGCTAAAGCAGGGCGAGACCGCTCGGGCCGACCTCTACAAGAACGTGAGGCAGGCCCTCGTCGAACTTGGCCAAGGCGCCGTCGAGGCCGACCCAGACTTGCGCAAGCAACTCGTCGATCAAGCCACGCTCACAGCGTTCTTCGAGGAACTGCTGCGCACCGCCTACCGCCTGATTTTCCTCGCCGTCGCCGAGGACCGCGACCTGCTCCACCCCGGGCGCGTCAGCCAAGAGGCACGCGCTCTCTATCGCGACAGCTATTCCTTCGGTTTCTGGCGCGAACGCGCGCGCCGCCGGGTGGCGCGCGATACGCATCACGACGCTTGGGAGGCGATGAAGATCACCGTCGCCAGCCTGGAGCACGGGCAGGAGCTGCTCGGCCTTCCCGCGCTCGGCGGCCTGTTCGCCGCCGGAGCGACGCCGATGATGAACGGCTCGAAGATCAGCAACCGGCGCTTTCTGACCGCGCTGTTCCACCTCGGCTTCATCATGCGCAATGGTGCGACGCACCGCATCAACTGGCGCGACCTCAAGACGGAGGAGCTGGGCAGTGTCTACGAGGGCCTGCTGGAGATCACTCCGCAGCTGGGCACCAATGACGTCTTCGACCTCAACGACAGCGTGAGCGGCAATGCCCGCAAAACCAGCGGCAGTTACTACACGCCCGACAGCTTGGTGGAGTCGCTGCTCGACAGCGCGCTCGATCCGGTGCTCCAGAAGGCGGAGGACGAGGCCGACACGCCCGAGCGTAAGGTTGCAGCGATCCTCGACCTTAAGGTGATCGACCCGGCCTGCGGATCGGGCCACTTCCTGCTTGGTGCCGCCCGCCGCATGGCCGACCGTGTGGCGAAGTTGCGCAACGAGGACGCCGGCAAGGAGGAGACGCAGGCGGCCCTGCGTGATGTCGTCAGCAGCTGCATCCACGGCGTCGACCGCAATCCGATGGCGGTGGAGCTCGCCAAAGTGGCGCTGTGGATTGAAAGCGTATCGCCAGGCAAGCCGCTCGGCTTCCTCGACGGCAACATCCGCTGCGGCGACGCGCTACTGGGCGTGTTTGACCTTGACGCGTTGGAACAGGGGATCCCCGACGAGGCATACAAGCTGCTGACGGGGGACAGCCAGGACGCGGCGAAGCATTACCTCAAGGTCAACCGTGACGCCAAGACCGGGCAGGGCGCGTTCGACTTCACGGGGGGCGGCGGGGCGATGCCTCCGGCGAAGTTGGCGGCCAACCTGAGCGTGATCCGCAGGATGCCCGAGGACACCGTGGGCCAGGTGGAGAAGAAGCGCGAAGCATACGCGGCCTGGCGCCACGACCCGGCGCGCCAGGCCACCCACGTCGCCTGCGACCTCTACGTCGCCGCCTTCCTGCTGCCCAAGACCGAGGTTCCCGCCAGTTACAACGAGGGGCTGGTGCCGACGACGGCCGACGTGCGGTGGCAACTAGCGGGCCAGCAGATCAACAGCCAGCTCTACGCCGCCACGCTGGAAGTGTCCGAGGCCGCGCGCCTGCTGCATTGGCCGCTCGCATTTCCGGACGTTATGATCGAGCGGGGTGGCTTCGACGTGGTGCTTGGCAATCCGCCGTGGGATACGATGAGCCCTGACGTGAAGGAGTTCTTCTCAGCCTATGAGCCCGAGATCCGCTTCATGTCACCCAACGATCAGAAGCATCGCCTCGATGAGTTGCTGGAAAACGATGGGCTTGCGACCGCGTGGGAGGAAGAAAAGAGTCGTCTGTATCGAACGGCCAACTTCCTTCGCAAGGGTCAACGGTTCACGCTCTTCGCAGAGGGCAATCTCGGCAAAGGTGACTTCAACGTTTACCGTATGTTCGTCGAGTTTGCATTCCGCGCCGTCAGACCCGGCGGCGTGGCTGCGCAAATCGTGCCTGAAAACTTCTACAACGGCGCCAACGCCGCAGCGCTGCGAGAGTTCGTATTTAACCAAATGCACCTGCTGGCGCTGGTGACTTTTGAGAACACGCGGCAGGTCTGGTTCGATATCGATAGCCGTCAGAAGTTTTGTCTATACGCGTCGGCATCAGGCGGGGCGACCACAACCGTTCCGGCGGCATTCGGCATCAACAGCGAGGCCAAGCTCGCAGACTTGCCTGAGCCACTGCCGTTCCAGATACCACTGTCGCTCGTTCACGAGCTTAGCCCTGCGGCTCTCGCCGTCCCTGAGTTCGCCGATCCGCGCGACGTGGCGATCGCGCGGAAGATGCACGCGCGCCTACCCTCGTTTGGCGCTGCGATCGCAGACGCCAACGACCGCATTTACATGCGCGAAATCGACATGGGCAACGACCGCGACTTCTTTGGTGAAGATGCCGATGGTTTGCCGCTGTTCGAAGGAAGGATGGTTGAGGCATTCGACTATCGCGCAAAGGAATATGTCAGCGGGCGAGGGCGCCAAGCAGTATGGAAGGCGCTGCCATTTGGCGATACAGGGAAACGAATAGCGCCGCAATGGCACATTCCGTTGGCGGACGTGCCGGAGAAGACCGTCGATCGAACAAAGTCCTATCGCATCGGCTTCTGTGACGTCGGCGGCGTGACCAATCAGCGCTTCCTGATGGCTGCTATTATCCCGCCGGGCAGCCTGTGCGGCCACTCCGTGCCGACGATCATGTTCGAACCAAATGATGACAGGTTGCACCTGTTCTGGCTTGGTCTGGCCAACTCCTTCTGCCTCGATTTTCTAGCGCGTCAGAAAGGCGCATTGCACATGACGCTGACGCTCGTGGATAGCTTGCCACTGCCGCGTCGTTATACAGACTCGGCAGTCGAACAGGCTATCGTCGCTCGGGCGGCTAGACTGAACTGTAGCGGCACGGAGATGGCAGCGCTCTGGGCACGACTTCCTAGTTCCTCGTTTGATCTGCCTCCTGCAGATGATCCGGAAGCACGGCGTTTGTTGCGTGCAGAACTCGACGTCCTGGTCGCTCGCGACTTCTTCGGCCTGACCCGCGACGAGATGCGTTACCTACTCGACCCCTCATCGGTCCTCGGTCCTGATTGCGGCATTGAGACTTTCGGTGCGCTCAAACGGGCGGAGACGCGTAACGGGCAGCCCTTCACCTCGTTCGACCTAATCATGGAGGCCTGGAATGCGCTTGATGTCCCTCGCTGATCTCACGGTAACCAGCCACTCCATGGCACCCGTCGCGTGGGACGAGGACCGTGCCCGCCGCCTCATCCTCGCCGCTTACGACGCGCTTGTCGCCAAGGGCCTGCGTCCGCGCCTGGAAGGTCATCGATGACTTCCACCGCTCTGCGCCGTCCCGCCCCACATCCGATCCTGCGGACCGAACTCGAGCAGGCCGCGTGGAACCATGGCTATCGCCGCCCCAATGGCGAGGCGGACGGGTGGCTATGGTTCCGCTCGGACGAGGGTGTGCCCGGCGAAGTGGCGCTGGCCTGCGGGGCGGGCGACGACGGTGCGCCTTGGTTCCTCGCGGTAGAGCATGCAGGGGTGGCGCAAGTCCTCACTTCCGAGTTGCCAGAGGCGGTCGCCGGCCCGGCCCCGCCGCCGTGCAAGGGCGTCTTCGCCTTCGTGCGGCAAGCTGAGATGCGCCGCGCGCTGAGCCGAGCTTTCCATCTCGCGCGCAGCCTGCCGACCTTCCCCTTCAGCCAGTTTGAGACCGAAGTCGCTGGGCTGGGCGATACCGAGATCGACCGCATCGTCCGCCAGCGCGTGGGACAGAGGTTCTTCCGCGCCGCGCTGATGGATTACTGGGGCAGCTGCCCTCTCACCGGCGTCAGCGATCCCGCGCTTCTGCGCGCCAGCCACATCGTCCCTTGGGCCGAATGCGCCAGCGACGCCGAGCGGCTCGACGTGTTCAATGGCCTACTTCTGTGCGCTCACTGGGACGCCGCCTTCGACGCGGGGCTGGTGAGCTTTGCCGATGATGGCACGGTGATAGCCAGCCCGGACCTGAGCGCCAAGGCGCAAACAGTTCTAAGCCTATCAAATGTACGGCCTCTTCATCTTGAAGCTCCGCACCGCTTAAAACTGGCGCGCCATCGCAAGAGGTTTGGCTTCGAGTAGACAAAGTTCCGTCGCTAGCCGCCTAAAAATCGTCGGGCTTCGCAACGATCCGCTTGTCGCCCCGGCCTCCGAAGGCTAAGGCGCCCGACGACAGTTCTAGGGGATGCGTGCCTTCACGCTGCTACGGGTTAAGACAATTTCTTTGCTAGATCCTCTGCCCGCGGGTGGTAGTAACGCATCAACATGCGCGGATCTTTGTGGCCAGTTATCTTTGTTAGTTCATGCATGGGGAAGATCGACGCTAGGCGGGACGTCGCCTCATGTCGCAAATCGTGAAAGCGAAGGTCTGTCAGAAACTTGCCATCGGGCCGTCGGCTGGCTTCTCTGCACTCTTCGAGGTAGCTTTTACGCGCACGCGCTACAGCACGCTCAAAGGCCCTCGTAACTGCGTCGCTGCGAATTTCGAACACTCTCCGTTTTTCGTCGCCTACGCCGTCACTTGTGGGGGCAACTTTGGGGGCATCCTCGGTTTCGGCGCGATTGTCCTTCAGGGCTTGTAGGACCGCCATAGCTCGGGGCGACAACGGCACGTCGCGGGCGTCTCCATTTTTCGTAGCTGGCAGATGAGCGACTCGGCGCTTGAGATCCACGTGTTCCCATTGCAGCGAAACGATTTCTCCCCGGCGCATAGCCGTTTCAACGGCCAGCCAGATGATAGCGGGCAGTAGCGCAGAGTTACTAGCCGTGACAAGACGCTCGAGCTCGCCATCCTGCGCGCCCCGCTCCGACTCGAGATCGTCGGCGTCTGGAACTCCTGCCGCTGGTTCGCCGCGCGCAATGCGCCGCGTCCGCGCGTTATTCGGCTGGGGTTTCCGAACTAGCTCAACTGGATTTGACAGGCTTTCCATGCCCCATTCCTTGCGGGCAACGTTGAACACATGCGAAAGAACAGCCAAGCGGCGCAGGACAGTGGCAGGTTTGTAGTCCTTCAGCCATTCATCTCGAAGTTTCGCAATGTCGGCGCTCCGGATTGTGGCTAAAGGCCGCTTTGCCAAGTCAGCGGCTTGACAGACCTTTAAGACGGAAGCTTCTTGTGCAGCTCCCTTCTTTGAGAGCGAGATTTCTTCCTCATAGCGTTTCAGCGCTTCGTAGAGAGTTGTTGCCTCGGCCTCGTTGCGGCTGACCCATATCCCACGCGACATTTCCGATTCGATCATACTGGCCCAGGCTTCCGCCTCGGCCTTGGTCGTAAAGGTCTTGCTTTGCGCGGGGTAGCCGCGCCGGCGTACCTGTGCCTCCCATTGGTACTGCCCACGCTTTCGGATGGTCGGCATTTCTCGATGCTCGCTTGAATGGAGTGTGGCGATATTGTGGCAAAAAATCGAGAAAAGCGCTGCAAGCAGCGTACTTATTGGTGTGTTTTTCGCATTCGCAATGCGAAGGTCGGGAGTTCGATCCTCCTCCTCCCACCACGAATTCAAAGGGCTTGGCTTAAACACCAAGCCCTTTTTCATTCCCCCGCCCGCCTGCCTCTTGTCCCCATCGCGCTAAACTGAAT
>NZ_JAQQDB010000109.1:0-1073 GCF_046030135.1 Caballeronia jiangsuensis | reverse complement strand
ATAGATACGCCCGTGGCAACATTCCCGGTCGTCATAGTTCGATTACGTGAATCGCCTCTTGCTGTTCAACTCGCGTGACCCGTCTGCGACGCCATGCAGGCCAACTTCAATCGCAAGAAACGGATAGGAAAACGACTTACCGGTCGATACCGTTCGTCTTAGCGTAGCAATTCTGCTTCGCTGCAAACAGTGATTGAGAAGGAGTCGAACATGTCGAAGGAAGATGACAACAAGGCTATCGTTGGCCGCTGGTTCACCAACTTCTGGGGCGAAAAGTGCGACTTGAGCATCGTCGACGAAATTGCCGCGCCGGACATGCTACTGAAATACTCACTTCATGAGCCCCGCCGCGGTCGCGATGACATCAAGAGTTTCATGACCGACTTTCGCGAAGCATTCCCCGACCTCAACTTCTGGGGTGTCACGGACCTCATCGCCGAGGGTGATTATGTAGT
Organism: Caballeronia jiangsuensis; assembly: GCF_046030135.1. Lineage (NCBI taxonomy): Bacteria > Pseudomonadati > Pseudomonadota > Betaproteobacteria > Burkholderiales > Burkholderiaceae > Caballeronia > Caballeronia jiangsuensis. The sequence continues at coordinate 618 of NZ_JAQQDB010000109.1, read as the reverse complement.
CGGCCAATGGGAAGGCGGCGGCACGCACCGTGGCCCGGCGTTTAGTGATTTCCTGGTTGGAGCGTTGCCGGCGGCCACGGGACGCAAGATGCACTTCACCGGAACCACCGTCCTCCGCCTTCAGGATGGGCTCATTGTCGAGGAACTTGGACTCGACGACGGGGTAACGGCGCTCATGCAACTGGGCCTCATCAAGAAGGCTTAAACACAATGACGTCCTGTTGAACCCATAGCTCCTACTCAACGTACGGAGGGTGCAGACCAACCACCTCACTCTGGACCCTCCATGCAGACCTACATACCCGCTATCGTCTCTTGAGTTAAACCACAAGAAACGGAGTGCCGCGGAAGCTATGACTCCACAAACTGACCTCTTCTTTCGATAACGGAGCTGTCCGGAATGCGTAACTCCATGGTGAAGGCGGCAGAGGAGCCAAATCTCGTGAGCAGCTTCAAATCCGCCTTAATAGCCGCTCAGGGCGCCGACGGAGGCGTGTGCATCAAATATGCCATGTATGCCGGCCCCACTCGACTCGCGTACTGGCCGCAAAAGCAGTTCCTCGCTTTGTATCACTGTATCGAATACTACAGTGGCGTCCATTACTACGGCTCGGACTT
>NZ_JAQQDB010000108.1:0-1107 GCF_046030135.1 Caballeronia jiangsuensis | reverse complement strand
GACTAGTGCGGTGCGTCGTTAAATTAGCATCCGGTCTATGTTTAGATATGGGTCATGGGCAAAATGAATCTGACCGAGACCGAACGCGAGCAACTGCTGTCAGCGGCGCGCAGCCGAACGGTGCGTGCGGCGGACGTACGACGCGCGAAGTTGATCCTGATGCTCGAGGACGGCGAATCGCGCGACAGTATCATGCGCACCCTGGGTTGCGACTCGCGCTTCATCGCACGCTGGTCGGGGCGCTTTCTTAGCGAGCGACTGTCCGGTATGTACGCCCGGCACCCCGGGCGCGCTCCCAAGCAGCCGCCGGCGCGACTTGAGGCGCGGGTGCTCAACCACACTCTCAAGCACAAACCCGCCGACGGCTCGACACACTGGAGTAGCTACAAGCTCGCGGCAGAGCTCGGCGACGTGTCGGTCTCGGCCGTGCAGCGGATCTGGCGCAAGCACGGCATCAAGCCGCAACAGTTAGAGCGGCACATGATCTCCAACGACCCGGACTTCGAGGCCAAGGCGGCCGACGTGATCGGGCTTTACCTGAACCCGCCGGCGCACGCAGCGGTGTTCTGTGTGGACGAGAAGACTGCGATTCAGGCACTCGACCGCAAGGACCGGATGCTGCCGCTGTCGCCAGGGCGCGCCGAGAGTCACGGCTTCGAGTACAAGCGCAACGGCACGCTCACCTTGTTCGCGGCGTTCAATACTGCTACCAACGAAGTGTTTGGCAAGACGGCGCCGCGCCACACAAGCGAACAGTTCGTAGCCTTTTTGACCGATGTCGTCGCCAGTCAGCCCAAACGCAGGGAAATCCACGTCATCTGTGACAACGTCAGCAGCCATAAGACGGAGCGGGTCGCCGACTTCCTCAACGCTCATCGCAACGTACGTCTGCACTTCACGCCGACCTACTCGTCGTGGCTCAACCAAGTGGAAAATTGGTTCTCGCGCATCCAGCGTGATGTGATCGCCCGCGGCATCTTCACTTCGGTAAAAGACCTGGATCGCAAACTCATGCACTACATGCACAACAAAAATCCAAAGCCGATCAAATGGAAGTATGACGATCCTTCACGCCGGATCCGCCGGTGCCAAATCAATGACGCAGCC
>NZ_JAQQDB010000107.1:0-1124 GCF_046030135.1 Caballeronia jiangsuensis | reverse complement strand
TCGCGCATCATGGCGTTGAGCTGCGTGAGGAGTTTTCGCATGCCTGCGACGAAGGCGACCTTGGTTTTTTTGCCTCTGGCGCGTAGCTGATCGCAGAACGCCTTGAGATAGGGATTGGCTCGTTGCGCGGCGACGCAGGCCATGTAAAGGGCGCGGCGCACGAAGTGACGCCCGCCCTTGGTATGGCGTTCGCCGCGGTGTGTGCCACTGTCGGAGTTGAATGGGGCGAGGCCGACGAGCGAGGCGATCTGTCGGTTGTTGAGGGAGCCCAATTCAGGCAGGAAGGCGATGAGCGTCGCGGCGGTTGTTTTGCCGACGCCCGGGGTGGAGCGCAGCAGGGCTTCGTTTTTGCGCCAGAGTTCGTTGGTGTGGAGGAAGGAGTCGATGTCGCGATCGGCGTCCTTGATGCGTTGCGTGATGAACTGGATGAATTCATCGATGCTGGGCAGGGCCGATTTATGAGCGCGCTTGCGACGATTTTGCTCGGCGGTGAGCATCTCGATGAGTTGTGTGCGGCGCAGGATAAGGGCCTGCAGCTGCTGGGTCTGCTCATCGGTCAGGGGTCGGACTTTGGGTTTCATGACGGCACCGTAGCGAGCGATGACGCGCGCATCGATGCGATCGGTCTTGGCCAGTTGTCCGGCGGATCTGGCGAACTCGCGCACCCACGTGGAGTTGACCGCGACGGCGGGCAGACCGGCTTGGCAGAGGGCTTGAAGGACGGCGCGTTCGAGCTTGCCGGTGGCTTCGAGGACGATGAGTTCCGGCTTGAGAGGCAACAATCGGTTGATCAGTTCGGCGAAGCCTTCAGGCGCATTGGGTAGACGAAAAGTTTCGACGGATCCGTGATAGGCGATGTCGAGGAAGGGTCCGCTGACATCGATACCGACGAACAAGGGCGAAGCGAAGGAGGAAGGAATTTGGTTCACCACAGCACCCATACTTGTAAAGATACGAGCTCAAGGCTCAGTCAACTGTCCGGGTTCAAAGCGGTAAGAAGAAGCGGCGCCACCAGCTTTCTTTCGGGCTGCGAGCCCATGTAACACAAACGGGCTACCGCTTCGGGTGAGCGGAAGAGATCAGTTTCCGCACACCTGGAATCAATATACAAGTAACCAAAGAAA
>NZ_JAQQDB010000106.1:0-1138 GCF_046030135.1 Caballeronia jiangsuensis | reverse complement strand
CCGATCTTGTGCGTCGACGAACCCGTGACAACTTTTCCGCCGTGATCGGTACTGTCACCGACGAGGATGATCAAAAGACTCATAACTTCCAGAAGGAAAAACGCGTTGGACTATGACCGTACAACGCTCAGACGACTCATTGACTGATCTGCTCCCGAACCACACTAACGGGGTCCGTCGGAAACTTCGCTGGATTCTGCGCAGCCGTGCGCTGGTAGGGATCGGACGCATCGATCCGGCACTTCGCTTCGATCGCTGCAGGCCATTGCGGAATCTTGCTGGTCCTGATTGCGAACACGCGACCAATCGAAATGAGCCACACCACCGGCGCGGAGATGTACTGAATGAGCCTCGGCAGCCCGTTGAGGTTCAGGTTCAGCGCAAACAATCCTTCGCGAAATGTTTCACGTCTGCTTGCAACGTCGTGGCACCAGTGGACATCGCCAAAGACGGCCTTCGGGCCTTCTTCCATATAGCGGCGGACGAATTCCCAGCCGTTCTTGAGTTGGCGAGGATCTTCACTGTCTCCATGCAGGGCGAAGGTCCATTCCACGGTTTCTCGGTCTGCCTTGAGCGCGTGACCGCGAATGTCCCAGATCTGCGGCCCCGAGCCCGGCGTGTACGACCGCCTACACCGACTGATCGTAAAGAACAGATCGTCCCATTTCGCCGAGCGAATCACACCGTCAAGACAGAAGACGTACACCATGCGCTTGCGGTAGTTGAACCGGATGGGGTAATGCGTCCAGCGGAAGGATTCTTTTCGCAGTATCCAGAGCATGTAGGCCCAAAATGGACTACAGATCGCCCACCACAACACGATGCCCTGCCAGTCTGTTGAAGTTGGCACGAGATGCCATTCCGGAACCGTGAGCGCAATACATGTCATTGATACTGTGAGCGCGATAAAAAAGAGACTACAGAACGTCACGTAACCGCGATAGATGAACCATCGATCGACCAGTTCCATGAAGGTGGAATTGAATTTGACTGTCGACGCGTTATAAAACGGCGTAATGTCCAAGCGTTCCTTCTGGCGTAGCTGGTTTTGCCGCTCCTCTGCGGTCAGCATCCTGTTCACAGGATAGCTTTTTTGCGAAATGTCTTTATAGTTCATTTAAGATCCCGCGAGCGAAGA
>NZ_JAQQDB010000105.1:0-1238 GCF_046030135.1 Caballeronia jiangsuensis | reverse complement strand
TGCGGGGCGGCAGTCACTTTCTTTGCTGCTGTGTATGGACCGGAGACATGGGTAACACCTGTTCCAGGACATGGGTAACACTTCGGACGAATGGTTCGTCCGGAGTAGATCATGACCTGGGATAGCAAAGACATCATGGAACTGCGGCTTGAATTCGTGGAATTCGCCACCCGAGAAGGGGCCAATCGGCGCGCCTTGTGTCGCCAGTACGGCATCAGCGCGAAGACGGGGTACAAGTGGATCAGGCGCTTCGAGCAAGGCGACACCGCTTTGGCCGATCAGGGCCGACGGCCCGTGCATAGCCCCTCGCGTACCACTGCCGAAGTAGAGGCACGCGTGGTCGAACTGCGTCAAGCGCATCCCGCCTGGGGGGCGGCCAAGCTTGCCAGGCGCCTGAGCGATCTGGGTTGCGCTCAGACGCCTTCGCCGAGCACCGTGACGCGCATCCTGCATCGGCAAGGCTTGATCACCGCGGAGAGCAGCACCGAGGCCTTGCGATGGCAGCGCTTTGAACACGAGCATCCCAACGATCTGTGGCAGATGGATTTCAAGGGCTATATCGAACTCGACAGTGGACGACGCTGCCTGCCGTTCACGGTGCTGGACGATCATTCGCGCTTCGATCTGGCGCTCGATGCGTGTGGCAGCACGCCCACGCGGGTTGTGCGTGAGCACTTGCGCGCGGTGTTTCGCCGTTACGGGTTGCCGCTGCGCATCAATGCGGACAACGGTCCGCCATGGGGCAGCCCTGCGCGACCCGGACAACTGACTGCGCTGGCGATCTGGCTGATCCGCCTGGGCATCCGACCTTCGTACAGCCGGCCCGGGCATCCGCAGACCAACGGTAAAGACGAACGGTTTCATCGGACGCTGAAGGCGGAACTGCTCGCGGGTCGACACTTCAAGAGCCTGAAGAGTATCCAGCAAGCCTTCGATACGTGGCGCCAGATGTACAACCACGAGCGGCCGCATCAGGCGCTGGGCATGGCCACGCCGATCTCGCGCTATCAACCCAGCCCGCGAGCGTATCCGGAGCGTCTGCCGCCGATCGAGTACGGCGACGCAGACGTGGTGCTTCGCGTGGGCATTAACGGCGAGGTGCGCTTCAAGTCGCAATGCTTCAAGGTTTCAAATGCGCTGGCTGAGCTGCCCATCGCGTTGCGCGCCTGTAGCGAAACCGACGGCTGCTACGACGTGTACTTCGCTCATCATCGAATCGATACCATCAACTTGAAGGA
>NZ_JAQQDB010000104.1:0-1241 GCF_046030135.1 Caballeronia jiangsuensis | reverse complement strand
TGTAGTGGTTCAGTATTCTTGGACACCGATTACGCAGTTTCCACCTTTAAATCCTCGAACTCGGCCGGCGGCATGTGACGCGCGGCCGAGTGCAAGCGTTCCTGGTTGTAGTACATCAAGATGTAAGTCAGCACATCGGCGCGAGCCTCGGCGTGATCACGGTATGCGTGCTCGCCGATGCATTCTCCTTTGAGCGTACAGAAGAAGCGCTCGACGACGGCGTTGTCCCAACAGTTTCCTCTGCGGCTCATGCTCTGCACGATCTCGTGCTCCTTAAGAAACTGCTGGAACGTCAAACTCGCATAGTTGCTTCCTTGGTCCGAGTGGAACATCAATCCCGGTTCGGTACGCCGCGTTTGAAGTGCGACCTGTAACGCGCCAATCACCAAGAACGTGTCACAGGAACCCGAGGTCGCCCAGCCGACTACACGCCGGGAGTACAGATCGATCACCACAGCCAGATACATCCAGCCCTGCTGCGTCCAGATATACGTCACGTCGCCCGCCCAGAACCGGTTTGGAACCGTCACGGTGAATGCCCGATCGAGCCGGTTTTGCGCAATCGCCGATGCTTGCGTGCGCTTCACATAACGATGCGTGCGACGTACCCGCGCCTGCACACCGCCTTCGCGCATGAGGCGACGCGCACGCTCGCGTCCCACCGCATGGCCCCGACGCTTCATTTCCTGCGATATGCGCCGACTGCCATAGCTTTGCCGCATCTGCGCATGAATCGCCTGCACCTCGCGCATCAGCCCCATACGTACCGGACGTGCCTTGCCCTGCCGCGCCTTCCATGCGTAGTAACTGCTGCGCGCCACGCCGACTACACGACACAGCGTCGCTGTCGGATATGCCTTCTCTGCCTGCCGGATCACTTCGAATCGCGGTCCAGTTCCTTGACAAAGAAGGCCGTGGATTTTTTTAGAATGTCGCGCTCCCGTTCGAGCTCCGCCACTCGTTTCTCAAGTGCTCGAATCCTTAGCTGTTCAGCGCTGCCGCCCTCGGCTGCGCTCACCGGTGCACCCGCAACCGGCCGGCGATTGCCGATCCAGCGCCGCAACGCCGTCTCTCCAATGCCCAACGCCTTCGCCGCCTTCGTCACCGTGTAGCCCTGCTCCAGCACAAGCGCCACTGCCTCGCGCTTGAATTCCTCTGAAAATTCTCTTCTGCCCATTTGACACCTCGCTGGTCGATCAAAGTCTACCTTTCGAAGTGTCCAAGATTGCTAGACCACTACA
>NZ_JAQQDB010000103.1:0-1315 GCF_046030135.1 Caballeronia jiangsuensis | reverse complement strand
TTTCTTTGGTTACTTTCTTTGCAGCAGTGTATGGACCGGAGACATGGTTGACACATGTGCGGAGACATAGCTGACACTTCTATCTTGACGCATCGGGCTGATTTGGGTCAAAGGTCATGAGTCGATGATGAGCGAAATAAAAATCATAGGCGTCGGCAATTTCCGGGTTCATACGCGCTGCCACGTCCAATCGATGCAATGCGCTCGATACGCGTAGTTGGTAGCCTCGAAACGTTATCTTGCCGTTCCAGCCCACGCGCAACACTTCGTCGTCGGGACCGTACTCGATCGGCGCCAGCGTGCTGGGCATCGCGCGCGGGCTGCTGCGATAGCGCGTGATCGGCGTGGCCATGCCGATGCCCTGATGCGGGCGCTGGTGGTTGTAAATCTCGCGCCAGTAATCAAATTCGCTCTGTACCTGAGCCTGGGTGGTGAAGCTGCGCCCGTTGAGCACTTCGGCTTTCAGCGAGCGGTGAAAGCGTTCGTCCTTGCCGTTGGTCTGCGGGTGATAGGGACGGCTGTAGGTGACACGAATGCCCAGGCGAATCAGCCAGATGGCCAGCTCCGAGAGCTGACCGGGCTTGCCCGGCGAGCCCCAGGGCGCGCCGTTGTCAGTGTTGATCTGGGCGGGCAGGCCGTAGCAGGTGAAGGCGCGCTCCAACTGGGCGCGCACGGTGTTGCCATCGGTGGCGCCGCACGCGTGCAGCACCACGTTGTAGCGCGAATGATCGTCCAGCACGGTGAGCGGGAAACAGCGCGTCTGATCGAGTATGAGGAAATCGCCCTTGAAGTCCATCTGCCACAGCTCGTTGGGCTCGCCGCGCTCGAAGCGCTGCCAGGCGGTGGCATCGGCCGAGGCCTTCTGGCCGATGCGCCCGTGGCGATGCAGGATCGAATTGACCGTGCTGGGTGCGAGCTTGGCCAGCCCCATATCGATGAGGCGTCGGCTGAGCTTGCGCGCGCCCCAAGCCGGGTGGGCATCGCGCAGTTGCAGCACTTGCTGCTCGAGCTCCGGCGCACTGATGCGCGGGCTGGTGAGCGGGCGACGGGAGAGATCGGCAAGCGCTTGATCGCCGCCCAATTCATAACGTCTGAGTATCTTGTATCCCGTCTGCCGGCTGATGCCGAAACGCCGGCACAGCTCACTGAACGGGATCTCGCGCTTGAGCGCAAGGCTCACGAAATCAAGGCGAAGTTGCATGATGTTTTGGGGGTTCCACGGCATGGTTGGTCTCGGGCATGGCATGCCCGAAAGTGTCAACCATGTCCCCGCACACCTGTCAGCGATGTCTCCGGTCCATACACAGCAGCAAAG
>NZ_JAQQDB010000102.1:0-1402 GCF_046030135.1 Caballeronia jiangsuensis | reverse complement strand
TTCACGTTGAGCGAGCGCATGCAGGCGCTCGGAGAGTTCGGCGTTCAGCGCGAAGGGCAGCGTCGCACCGCGTCCGCTGATCTGCGCGGGACGTGGACGGTCCGTGGGCAGATCGAGGGGCGCGAGTTCCGCGAGTTGATTGCGCCAGTATTGGGTCTGGCGTTCGAGTTCGGCACCGGCGAGCCAGTCGCGTTGCCACAGCGTGTAGTCGGCGTACTGTACGGCAAGAGGCGGAAGCGCGAGCGGTTCATTACGCAGTGCCGCGGTATAGCAGGCGCCGAGTTCACGCACCAGCACGCCGGTGGACCAGCCATCGGAGACGATGTGGTGCATGGTGAACAGCAGAACGTGTTCATCTTCTTCGAGGCGCAGCAGTTGAGCGCGCAGCAACGGGCCGCGCTGAAGTTCGAAGGGACGACACGCTTCGTCCTGTGCCAGACGCTGGACATCGGTGGCGTGGGCATCGATGAGCGGCAGTGCAAGTTCCAGTGTCGGAGCGATGTGCTGCACGGCCTGACCGTCGTGTTGAGCGAACGAAGTGCGCAGGCTTTCGTGACGGGCGACGAGCGCATTCAGCGCGGCATGGAACGCACGAACATCGAGTGCGCCGTGCAGACGCAAGGCGATCGGGATGTGATAGGTGGACTGGCCAGGGTTCAACTGTTCGAGGAACCAGAGGCGTTCCTGTGCGAAGGACAGCGGCACATGCGCTGGACGTGGACCCGCCTCCAAAGGCGGCAACGTGCCAGCGGACGGTTCGTCGAGCGACAGCGCCTCGGCAAGCGATGCAACGCTGGGTGCATCGAACAGGGTGCGCAAGGGCAATTCGATAGAAAGCGCTTCACGCAAGCGCGACACGAGTTGCGTCGCAAGCAGCGAGTGTCCACCGAGCGAGAAGAAGTTATCGAAGACACTGACGCGTTCAAGACCGAGCACACTGGCGAAGCACTCCGCGAGCGAATGTTCGATCGACGTGCGCGGCGCGACATAAGCGGCAAGGTCTTGCCACTGCGGATCAGGCAATGCACGGCGATCGAGCTTGCCATTGGGTGTGAGCGGCAGCGCATCGAGCACGACGAAAGCGGACGGCGCCATATAGTCGGGCAGACGTGAGTCGAGATGTTCACGCAAGGCGCTCGTATCGATCTCCGAAACCAGCGTGACGTATGCCACAAGCTGCTGATCCTGCTGTCGAGCACGTGCAATAACCACCGCCTCCCGCACAGCCGGATGACTGGCGATCTGCGCTTCGATCTCACCCAGTTCGATACGGAAGCCGCGAATCTTGACCTGATGATCGTTGCGGCCGAGGAATTCGATATTGCCATCGGCGCGATAACGTGCGAGATCGCCCGTGCGATACATACGCGCGCCGGGAACAAACGGATCATCGAGGAAACGC
>NZ_JAQQDB010000101.1:0-1498 GCF_046030135.1 Caballeronia jiangsuensis | reverse complement strand
GACTAGGTAAACTGTTTCGCTTCACCGATGTACGGGGTTCTGGCAGACTGGTCTGCATGAAACTGCCCGCCGATCTCGACGCCCTCAGTACCGAACAGATACGCGAACTGAACGCGAAGCTGATGGCCGAAATCGCCGAGAAAGAAAGAGAGTTGCAGTACCGGCAAACACGTATCGACCAGCTTACGCACGAACTCTCGGTCATCAAACGGCAGCAGTTCGGCAGGCGCAGTGAGCAGCTCAACAAGGAGCAACTGAGCCTGCTCGAGGAAGCGCTCGATGCGGATCTGGCGGCGATCGGGCTTGAGCTGCAGGGGCTGAAGTCCGGCGAGCGGGCTGGTAACCCACGTCAACAGCCAAAGCGGGCACCGCTTCCTCCCGAGCTGCCACGTACCGACATTCATCACGAGCCGGATAGCACGATCTGTACGTGCGGCTGCGAACGCGTTCGTATCGGCGAGGACATCAGCGAAAAGCTGGATTACACGCCCGGCGTGTTCACGGTAGAGCGGCATATCCGGGGAAAATGGGCGTGCAAGGCATGCGAGACGCTGGTGCAGGCTGCGGTGCCGCCTCATGTGATCGACAAGGGTATCCCGACCACCGGCCTGCTCGCCCAGGTGCTGGTCGCCAAGTACAGCGATCACCTGCCGTTGTATCGACAGGAGCGCATCTTTGCGCGGGCGGGTCTGGCAATCGCGCAATCGACGCTCGGCGCCTGGGTTGGCGAGTGTGGCGTGCGCCTGCAGCCCCTGGTCGATGCACTTCGCGAAGAAGTGTTGCAGCAGGCGGTACTGCATGCCGACGAGACGCCGGTAAAGATGCTTGCGCCGGGAAAGGGCAAGACCCATCGAGCCTATCTGTGGGCGTACAGTACCACGCAGTTCTCCGATCTGAAGGCTGTGATCTACGACTTCGCCGAGAGCCGCGCTGGCGAACATGCACGCGCATTTCTAGGCGAGTGGCGCGGCAAGCTGACGTGTGACGACTATGGAGGCTATAAGGCCAGCTTCCAGAGCGGCGTGACGGAAACGGGGTGCCTAGCCCATGCGCGTCGTAAATTCTTTGATTTACACGTCAAGCACCAGAGCGAGCTGGCCGAGCCCGCGCTGCGATACTTCGGCGCGTTGTATGAAATCGAACGCGACGTCGCGGAACTCGAGCCCGATAGAAGACGTCTTGTGCGTCAAGAGCGGGCTCGCCCCATCGCCGACGAGCTTCATGCATGGTTGCTCACGCAACGGCAGCGTGTGCCGGACGGATCCGGGATCGCCGCAGCACTCGACTACAGCCTCAAACGTTGGGAAGCGCTTACGCGCTATCTGGATGACGGGCATGTGCCTGCGGATAACAACTGGGTCGAAAATCAAATACGGCCATGGGCCTTGGGAAGGTCGAACTGGTTGTTCGCAGGCTCTCTGCGTGCCGGAAAACGCGCGGCCGCGATCATGACATTGATCCGCTCTGCACAACTGAACGCGCATGATCCGCTGGCTTA
>NZ_JAQQDB010000100.1:0-1588 GCF_046030135.1 Caballeronia jiangsuensis | reverse complement strand
ATGTCACGGCCAGATTGAAATGTCGGGGTTTGAACTTTTTAGAAATGTCGGGTTTTGAGTTTTTAAGTCTCTCTTTAAGAGCTCATTTCCCCACCGCGGCTGCCTGCAGTTCGGCGCTTCTCAGCATCATCGCGTTCAGGTCGACCGGCTTCAGTTCGCGTTGCTTGCGTGTGTTGTTGGCCCGCATCTTCGGCCTGACCGGTTCGCCTTGATTCGTTCTTGACGGTGCATCCGAGGCGCGTCGGTTGTCGCGCTCCATCTGCACCTGACGCGATAACGCCAGCACATGCTCCAGGCGTTTGTTGTCCACTTCGGCACCCTGATCCGCCACGGATAACCTGTCGTACTGGCGATAGGGCAGCGCGTCTCCATCCGCCCGAATTTCGATGCGGCCATCCGGGTACTCGTACACATCGATATAGCGATGGGCGAGGGCGCGTGTCTGCGGCGTGTCGTCCAGCATGTAGATCACCCGGTCGTACTGCAAGGTCAAACTATTCGACACGCAACGCGACACCCGATGCGTCAGAATCAGGTCGAGATTCTCATCTTGGCGCAGCGCGCGGTGGGCATCGAAGCCACTGCGGGGCACCTTCCCAAAACGACCATTGAAGTCAGCGATGAAGTGGGGCGCATAGGCATTCGCCGCCTCCCAGGTGTCGATCTTGCGCAAGCGCAATTCCTTGACGAGCCGATCCTGCAAAGTCAGATTGGCCCGTTCCACGCGCCCCTTCGCTTGACTACTGTTGGCGCATAGCGTATCCACGTTGAGCTCGTACAAGGCCCGTCCGTATTGGGTGACGCCCTTGCCGGGCGTACTCGAATGACTGTTGCACGAGAACACGCTGGCCTTATCGCTATAGAGTGCCACCGGCTTGCCGTACACCTCGATGTATTTGCGCGTCGCCTCGAAATAGCTGAAGGTCGACTCGGTCGCGGTGAAGTGCAGGGTCATCAGCCGACTCGTGGCATCGTCGATAAACACCAGTAACGTGCACGCCGGTGCGCGTTCCTCGAACCACCTGTGATCGCTGCCATCGATCTGAATCAGTTCACCCAGACACGAGCGCCGATTCCTCGGCTGGTGAATCTTGGGCGGGCGCTGCGTGCGGGGAATCCACAGGCCGGCTGCGGTCATCAGGTGGCGCACGGTTTCCTTCGATAGCGTCAATCCATGACATTCACGCAGTTTCTCGCAGGCGAGTGTCGGGCCGAAATCGGCGTAGCGATCCCGGATCAGCGTCAGCGCTCGACAAGCGATCGCTTCATCGAGTTTCCGGTTGCCCGGACGGCCGCGCGACGTGTGGCCAACGCCGCGCGCACCGGATTGTTTGTATCGGGCCACCAGCCGTTCGACCTGACGCACTGTCAGTTGCAAACGCTGCGCAGCGAGCCCCGGTTTGAGCATCCGGTCCACTACGGCCTGAACGACTTTGAGACGGTCGAGTTCGCGCATGGTCAAGGTCACCCGTTCGGTTGGCTTCATGGCGAACTCCCGGCGTCGGATCGGAAGCGCCCAGCATGGCCCCGCAGCAAAACACGACATTTCTATCTTGCTAGAACACGACATTAGGATATTGCCGCTACA